>JABWAY010000098.1 GCA_013360825.1 Candidatus Brocadiia bacterium
TCGCGGGGAGGGGCTGCCCGGCCTCGCGCGTGCTGGCCCCCAGGAAATGCTCCCCGAGATCCGCGCCGCCCTCCTCCGCCCACCGGAGCGCCGCCCGGGCCCACCGGTCGGCGGGAACCAGCGCCGCGCGGAGCGCGGCAATCCCGGTCAGAATCCCTCCGTCGGGATGCGGCATGCGGCCAGGCTCCTCACGCCCTGCACGACCGTGGCGACCCTACGCCCCGGCGTCCTTGTGCAGACCAAAGGCCTCGATCTTCGCGTCCAGCGTCACCCGGCTGATCCCCAGCACCCGCGACGCCTCCGTCTTCACCCACCCCGTTTCCTTCAGCACCTGCACGATCACATCCCGCTCCACCTGCTCCGTCAGCTCCTTCACGATGTCCTTCAGCTGCTTCCCCCCCAGCGCCGGCGCGTGCACCTTCCTCGGATCCGTGCTGCGGATCTCCGGCTTGAGCAGCGACGCGGGAATCTGCTGGTCGCTCGAAAGCGCCACCAGCCGGCGAAGCTCGTTCTCCAGCTCGCGGATGTTCCCGGGCCAGGAATAGGCGCACAGCAGGCGCTGGGCGTCCTCGTCGATCGCGGGGAGGGGCTGCCCGGCCTCGCGCGTGATGGCCCCCAGGAAATGCTCCACGAGAAGGGGGATGTCCTCGCGCCGGTCCCGGAGGGGGGGAAGCGTCAGGGTGACGACGTTCAGCCTGTAGAACAGGTCCTCCCGGAACTGCCCGAGCTTCACCATCTCCTTCAGGTTCCGGTTCGACGCGCTGATGACGCGGACATCGACGTGGATCACGTCCTTGCCGCCGACCCGGCGGATCTCCCCGGTCTGCAGCGCGCGCAGGAGTTTCTTCTGCATGTCCTGCGACATGTCCCCGATTTCATCGAGAAAGAGCGTCCCTCCGTCCGCCAGCTCGAACAGGCCTTTCCGGTCGCTGGTCGCGCCGGTGAACGAGCCGCGCATGTGGCCGAACAGTTCGCTCTCGAGAAGCGTCTCCGTGATCGCCGCGCAGTTCTCGCTGACGAATCGCGCCGTCTTCCGCAGTCCGTTGAAATGGATCGCGCGGGCCACGAGTTCCTTGCCGGTCCCGCTTTCCCCCTGGATCAGCACCGGGACGGTCGAGTCGGTCACGCGGTCCAGCAGGTGGAAGACCTCCTGCATCCCGGCGCTGCGCCCGACGATGTTCGAGTAGTTGTACTTGAGCTCCATCGTCTTGAGCGAGCGCGTCAGCACCTCCTTCACCTCGCTCAGCTCCGTTTTCTGCCGCTCGACCTTCTCCTCCAGGAGCTTGTTCAGCTTCTCCACCTGCTCCTTGGACGACCGCAGGTCCTCCAGGCGCCGCTGGTTCTCCTCCCAGAGCCGCGCATTCTCGATCGCCACGCTGGCCTGGTCTCCGAACGCCTCGAGGAGCCGCTGGTGCGTCTCCGTGAACAGCCCCTCCTCGAACCGGTTGTCGATGTAGAAGCACCCCACGGTCCCCTCGCGCCCGCGCAGCGGCACGCAGAGCAGCGACCTCAGCTTCAGCTCCGTCACGCTCATGAACGCGTGCAGTTCGCGGTCGGTCTGCGCGTTGTGCGCCCGGATCGACTTTCCCTGCTTGACCACGGCTTCCGCAATCGAGTGGGAAATCTTGTCCTCGGGCTTTTTCACTTCCTCCCGGTCGAAATTCCGCGCCACCCGGATCGCCGCCGGCATCACCCCGTCCGCCAGGATGATGAACCCGCGCTCCGCCCCGGTCATGTCGATCACCGAGTCGAGGATCATCTCCAGGAGCCGCTTGAGGTTGTGCTCGGTCGTGATCGCCTTGTTGATTTCGATCAGGCGGAGCAGCGAATCCCGGAACTCGGCGAGCTCTCCCTCGCGGGCCGCGCCGCGGTGCGCCCGCCAGACCTCGTCCAGGATCTCCCCGGCCGCGTCCAGCCCGTCCTCGCCCCACGCATCCTGGCAGGCGTCGATCGCGTCCCTCAGCTTCTTCTCCGCATCCTCCGCAGCATCCCCCGCCGGCACCGTCCCGCCCGCGACGGCCGGGCGCGGCGGAGTCAGCCGGCGCCCCGTCGCCAGCGAACGCCGCGAAAACTTCGGCAGCTTCACCGCCGAATCCGTCGCGGGATCCCGATCCCCCGGCTCCCGCTCGAACGCGATCGACGTCGCCCCGATCTCGATCCGGTCGCCGAACTTCATGAAATGCTGGTTCGTCCGCGTGCCGTTCACCAGCAGCCCGTTCACCGACTCCAGATCGACCAGCTTCCAGCCCTTGTCCGTCCGCGTCAGGATGCAGTGCTCCCGCGACGCCTTGCCGTCACGGATCTGGATCGTGTTCGTCGGCGCACGCCCCACCGTGACCGCCCCCTCACCGAGGCGGTAGGTCCGCGACTCGCCGCTTTCCTGGATGATCAGCTTCGGCATGCGGACGGGGCTGCGCCCCCTTCCCTTCCTTCCGGCTCAGTGAGCCAGATCGAACCACACGGGCTCCGCCGGCGCCGCCAGAAGCGCCGCCTCGACCCCTTTGAGGACCGCCCAGAGCGGCGTCTTGCCGTCCGTCGGATGCACCGCGATACGCTTCGCCCCCGCAGCCTGGAGCGCCTTGACCGCCGAGGCGACGTCGGCATGCACCGCCCCTGCCACCGTCAGCCGGAGATCCCTGCCGCTGGCGGCGACGTCGATCCGGGTCACCTCCGCCGGAAGGGCCTGCCCGGGATCCCACGGCGCCGGGATCGAGATCGTCCATCCCTTCAGGTCCGCCACGTCCGCGCCGGTCGCGAAGGTCAGCTTCTGCATCCGCGCCCGCGCCATCACGCTGATCAGCATCTGCACACGGTGCCAGGGCGCCTTGTGGTCCCCGTCCAGGATCACCGGCTCCGCACAGACGGAATCGCCCCCGGAATTCGCGGAGTCGCGGAGCATCGTCAGGCTGCTCCCCATCGCCCTCATCTCCGGCGGATCCTCCGCCGTGCAGCACCCGCTCTTGTCCGAGGCGCCGGCACGCTGGATCGTGGCGCGTTCCCCGGACCAGATGATCCGGTTCGATTCGATCTCGCCGTTGCGCTTGATGCGGACCAGGACCAGGGACGGAGCCTTCACGGGCGCCACGGGAGCGCTCTCCGGCTTGACCAGCACGTGCGCCCCTTCGTTCTCGACGACACGGATCCCGCTGGTGTCCCGCTTTGCGGGCGGGGGGTCCTTTTTCGGATCTCCGGACGGCCCGCACCCGGCGACGAACAGGGCGGCAAGCACGCTCAGACGCCAGGTCGTGCTCATTCGCTCACTCCCTCTTCGGCGGCTTCGTCCTCCCACTCGTCGTGGTAGAGGAACAGTTGCAGGCAGACACTGCACATCGGCACCTTCGCGTCCTCGTGGAAGCGGACCTCGATCGAGAACGCTTCGCCGGACTCGTAGTCGAAACACTCCTCCCCGTCGACGCGCGAGCAGACCCAGCAGGCCAGCTCGTCCTCCCCCTCCTCGGCCGCCTCCTCCGCGTCCTCCTCCTCCCCCGCCGCCGCCTGCTCCAGCTTCAGGTAGGCATTGTCCGCCACGACGGGGTCCTTCCGAAGGGGGTGGGCCTCGTAGACGGCGTCCTGGAATCTCGAGATGTCCTTGAGCTCCAGCGCCTCCAGACCGTCGATCAGGACATGCACCCAGCGATTGCCGGTGAAGGGGCAGGTTCCCTCGTGCTTCTTGATGAGGGTCTTGGATTTTGCGGTCCCGTTCTTGTGGAGGAACCGAGTGTAGGCCTCGTCGACCGCCTTCTTGAGGGGGTCGACATGGTCCTGCGGGATTCCGAAGATTTCCATCGAGAGACGCATGCGCGGCTAGTGTAGTCCCGGCGCGGGGGAGCGTCAACGCGGGGTGTCCGGGAGGGGCCGGTGGGCCGCTACGCGACCTGGCCGCCGCAGGAGGTGCAGAAACGGGTTCCCTGGGCGACGGGAGCGTTGCAGCGGGGGCAGGGGACGGCGCCGGCGGCGGGCGGAGGGGGCGGGACCGGCGCGGTGCGCGGCAGGGCGCCTTCGAGCCCGTACAGATCGCGGATCAGGATGGCGACCATGAGGGTGGTGAGGGGGTAGCCGACGAGGAACTGGCCGAACGGGACGACCCCCGCGACCATCTGGATCAGGAAAATGACCAGTCCGAACACGAGGAACTCGGTGAACGACCGGGAGACCATCTCCTTGGACCGCGCCAGGGCGTCCATCGCCCCCATGTTGTGGGAGGCGCAGAGCGGGATCGCGAACATCCACCAGATCATCAGGATGAATCCAGGGATGATGCAGAGGAGGAATCCGACGCTGACTCCCAGCAGGTAGAGGAGCCCGGCCATGCAGGTGGCGCCGAACCAGTGGAACCCCGCGAAAATGTCCCCGACCTCCGGCTTCTCGCCGCGGAGCTGCTTGAACGCGGCGACGTGGAGCCCGGCGAACAGCGGTCCGAAGACGAAGAAAATCCCGACGCAGGTCAGCGAGGCGACCATGTAGGAGACGAAGAAGACGGTCCCGAGCAGCAGCCAGGCCGTGAGCTCCCGGGTGTACAGCTCCCAGGCCTCCCTCAGCACCGCGCTGAGGTCGAACATCGGCTGCTTCCCTGGATTTGCCATGGCCGGATCCTAACCTCCTCTGACGCCCCGAAACAACCGCGCCCGCACATCCCTGAAGAGG
Source organism: Candidatus Brocadiia bacterium (assembly GCA_013360825.1). Taxonomy (GTDB): domain Bacteria; phylum Planctomycetota; class MHYJ01; order WSZJ01; family WSZJ01; genus WSZJ01. The sequence goes on from JABWAY010000098.1 coordinate 4,645, forward strand.
TGCGGGCGCGGGAATTCGTTTGCGGAAATCCGGGTCAGACGATGCCGAGGAACTTCTTCCGCTCGGCGATGATCTTCTCCGCGATCTGGTTCGGCACCGGCGTGTATTCGCACGGTTCGCTCGAGTAGTCGCCGCGCCCCTGCGTCATCGACCGCAGCGTCGTGGAATACTGGAAAAGCTCCGCCAGGGGGACCTTGCCGCTGATGACGCGGTTCGGACCGGAGTAGGTGATCTCGTCGACCTGCGCGCGCCGGCTGTTCAGGTCGCCGATCACGTCGCCCACGTTCGCCTCCGGCACCGTGACCTCGATCCTCATCATCGGCTCCAGCAGCACCGTCCGCGAGTGCTCGATCATCTCCCGGAACGCGATCTCCGCCGCGCTCTTGAACGCGAGCTCGCTGGAGTCCACGTCGTGCGCCTTGCCGTCATACAGCGTCGCCTTGATCCCGACGAACGGCCACTTCAGCCGCCCGCCCCGCTTCCCGAATTCCTTCAGCCCGTCCTCGACCGCCGGGATGTACTCCGTCGGGACGCGCCCGCCGACCACCTCGTTGGCGAACTCCACGCCGCCGGTGGACGCGAGCAGCGGCTCGAACCGGACCTTGACGACGCCGAATTGGCCGTGCCCGCCGGTCTGCTTGACGTGCTTGCCCTCGACTTCCGCGGCGCGGTCGAACGTCTGCCGGTAGGCGACCTTGGGGCGGCCGACATCCACCGAAACCTTGTACTCGCGCTGGAGGATCGAATTCTTGATGTCGAGGTGAAGCTCTCCCATCCCGCTGATGATCGTTTCGCCCGTCTCCTCGTCGGTGTGCCGGTGCAGCGTCGGATCCTCCTTCACCATCTGCGCCAGGGCCTCCGCCAGCTTCTCGCGGTCGGCCGTCGTCCGGGGAGCGATGGACATCGAGATGACCGGGTCCGGGAACTTCATCGCCCCGAGCACCAGCGCCGTGTCCCGGTCGCAGAGCGTGTCGCCGGTGAAGGTCAGCTTCAACCCGACCGCGGCGCCCATGTCTCCGGCCGTCAGCTTCTCGACGGCCTCGCGCTTGTCCGCGTGCATCTTGTACAGGCGGTTGATCCGCTCCGGCTTCTGCTTCCGCGAATTCCACACCTGCGTGCCGTTCACGAGCTCGCCGCTGTAGACGCGGATGAAGGTCAGGTCGCCGTTCCGGTCCGAAATCGTCTTGAACGCCAGCGCCGCCAGCGGCTGCGTCGGATCCGGGAGCCGCTCCACATCCTCGTTCGTCCCCGGCTTCTTCCCCTTCGTCGGCGGCATGTCGATCGGACTCGGCAGGTACAGACAGATCGCGTCCAGCAGCTGCTGCACGCCCTTGTTCTTCAGCGCCGTCCCGCAGGTCACCGGCGTCACCTTGCACGCCACCGTCGCCGCGCGAAGCCCGCGCTTCATCTCGTCGGCCGTGACCGTCTCGCCCGCCAGGTACTTCTCGAGAATCACGTCGTCGAACTGCGACGCCGCCTCGATCACCGCCTCGCGCGCCTTCGCGAGCTCCTCCGCCATCCCCGGCGGAATCGGACCCCGCTTGAATTCCATCCCGTCGCTCGCCTCGTCGAAGTAGATCGCGTCCCCCTCGATCACGTCGACGATGCCGTTGAAGTCCTTCTCGCGCCCGATCGGAAGCTGGATCGGAACCGCGGTCGCCCCGAGCTTGTCCTTGATCGACTTCACCGCCTTCGCGAAGTCGGCGCCGACCCGATCGACCTTGTTGATGAACGAGATGCGCGGCACCGAGTACTTCTGTGCCTGCCGCCAGACCGTCTCCGACTGCGCCTGGACTCCCGCGACGGCGCAGAACACGCCGACCGCGCCGTCGAGGACGCGCAGGGACCGCTCCACCTCCGCGGTGAAGTCCACGTGCCCGGGCGTATCGAGGATGTTGATCTTGTGGTTGTCCCACTCGCAGGCGGTCGCGGCGGACTTGATCGTGATCCCGCGGTCCCGCTCCTCCGGCATGTAGTCGGTGACCGTCGTGCCGTCGTGCACCTCGCCCTTCTTGTGGATGCGTCCCGAGAAGAACAGGATTCGCTCGGTGGTCGTGGTCTTGCCCGCATCGATGTGGGCGATGATGCCGATGTTTCGGACGCGCTGCAGTTCGGTTGTGATGGCGGTTCCCATGGGGCGGATCATGTTGGAGGATTCGAAAAAGAAGCGCCCCCCGTTGTGGGGGGCACCGGAAAGCGTGGAAGGATAGGGATTTATCGCCGGGAGTCAAGGAGGGTTTTCGCAAAATTCGCACAATGTTCGGGGGACAGGGTGCGGGAGGGGGTGGAGGAGCGAAAGCGGGGAGACACGAACATCCATAAGTAACAAAATCTAGAATTCTTTGAAGTTGACGCATCTCTTTTCATAACAACGAGTTATGTCTATCTATGAAATGGGCGCGCCCTTGTTTCTGGCGGCCCGGCGTGTTATTACTAACATTTGTAACGTATAACTTTTCTCGGAGAGGAGAGCCCTTCCCATGCTGAACTTCCGCACCCCCGTCACCCTGGCCCTGTCCGCCATCGTCGGATCGTTCGCGTGCGCCCAGGACACCGCCCCCGCCACCGACCCGGCACCGGCCTCCACGCCGGAAGAGAAGATCGTCCTCGGCGAAGTCATCGCCGCGAACGTGAATGTCCGGGCCGGAAACACCATGAACCACCGGATCGTCTGCATCGCCAACAAGGGCGACCAGGTCCTCATCCTCGAGGAGGCCGGTGACTTCTTCAAGATCATGGCCCCCAAGGGCGCCTCGTGCTGGGTCGCCTGCCAGTTCGTCGAGCGCAAGGGGGACACCGCGATCGTCAATGCCAACAACGTCAACCTCCGCCCCACCCCCGATACCTCCCACCCCGTCATCGGACAGCTCGCCTCGGGCGACCCGGTCAAGATCCTCGGCCAGGACAACCTCGGCACCTGGTTCCGGATCGAGCCGCCGAAGGGCGTGATCGCGTACGTCTCCAAGAAGTTCATCGCGGTCAAGGGGAACTACGCCGACATCACGCGCGAAGCCGCGCGCGAGGAAAGCGCCCGCATCGCGACGGAGGAACGGGCCCTCGCCGGGACGAGCGCCTGGAAGGACGCCGAGGCCCTCGCCCGTGCCGAAAACGAAAAGCCCGCCGCCGAGCGCGACTGGACCGCCTCCATCGAGGCCTTCCGCGCCATCGGCGCCGCCGGGGATCCGAAACTCGCGCAGCGCGCTGAGGAGCAGGTCAAGTATCTCGAAGGACTCCAGGAGTTGCAGGCCCTGGTCCGTTCGCTGGACGCGACCTCGCAGGTCCAGAAGGACGGCTACGAGCGCAAGATTGCGGAGCTGGAGTCCAAGTGGCATTCCGACCAGGCGGCCAAGGCTGCGAAGAAGGCGGAGAAGACCTTCATCGTGCAGGGGTGGGTGGAGGAGGTCGGGTCGCTGTTTGGCCGTCCCGGCACGCACAAGATCGTCGAGGCGGGGGTGACGCTGTACTACCTGAAGAGCGAGACCTACGATCTGAGGCGCTACTGGCACAATCGGATTCGGATTGTGAAGGGGACGGTGAAGGCGGCGCCGGACGGGTGGGAGGACGGGCCGAAGGTGATCGAGGTGGAGGAGTTGGAGGTACTGGAGTAGGGCACTCTGGTCAACGATTGGGAACCCGCCTTTGGGCGGGTTTTTTTGTGGCCGCGCCGTTCATTGCAAAACGACATACCCCCGATAGATGTCATTTTGAAATGCCCACCCCCGCCCGCCTTTTCGCTTGACCCGCACCACGACCGCTCCGTAAACTGCCCGGCCTCGGGCGTTCTCCCGCAGTCCGGGAGCGCGCAAGTCCTGTTTCAAACGATTGGCAGCCGGCTCCAGGGACTCCAAGACACACGATGCACGGCCTCAAATTTCTCGTCCACGTCGCAGAAACCCTCGCGGGATGCGTGTTCAGCCTGCCCATCGCTGAACCCTCATCCCCCGTTCCCGCGATGGCCCACGGACGCGAACTCTCACCGCTTCCCACGAAACCGGGCGCTCCGCGCTCCCGGTTTCTCCACCGCACAGGTCCGCCGGGAACTCCGCAGCCCGACTGCGGAAGCCAGTCCCCCGGACGAACCCGCGGCCGGGTCGCGGTGTAGGCGAGGCCAGTCCCCGCAGCCCCTGCCTCTTTTCGCCCCGGAACGCCGGGGTAGATAGGGGTGGCTCGTGACGGAAGTTCTCTTCCTCATCCTGGGAATCGTCCTGGGAGCCGTCGGCGGCGTCGGGATCTGCGCGTTCATGGCCCGCGGGATGGTCGCGAATGCTAAGGAAAAGGCGCGGCTGATCGAGGCCCAGGCGACGGAGCGGGGCGAGTCGGCGCTGAAGGAGGCGCAGCTGCAGGGGAAGGACGAGGTGCTGAAGCTGCGCGGGGACGCCGAGCGCGAGCGGTTCGCGAAGCTGGAGGAGTTGCGCAAGCAGGAGCAGGCGGCGCAGAAGCGCGAGGACCTGGCGGAGCGGAAGGCGGAGGAGCAGGGGCGCCGGCAGAAGGCGCTGGACGCGCAGGAGCAGTCGCTGGCGGACCGGGTGAAGAACGCGGAGGCGAAATTCGCCGAGGCGGCGAAGGCCGTGGCGGACCAGCAGAAGGTGCTGGAGCGGCTCTCCGGGATGGGGAAGGAAGAGGCGACGCGGGCGTACTACGAGCGGCTGCAGCAGGAGCTGGCGACGGATGTGGCCGCGCGGATCCGGAAGGCTCAGGAGCTGGCGAAGGACCGCGCGGACGAGGAGGCGCGGAAGGTCGTCATCATGGCGATCCAGCGGACGGCCTCGGACCATTCCAGCGAGAACACGACCTCGACGGTGGACATTGCGAGCGAGGAGCTGAAGGGCCGGATCATCGGGCGCGAGGGTCGGAACATCCGTGCGTTCGAGAAGGCGACGGGCGTGGACGTGATCGTGGACGACACCCCCGGGGTGATCGTGCTCTCCGGGTTCGAGCCGGTGCGGCGGGAGACGGCGCGGCGGGCGATGGAGAAGCTCGTCGTGGACGGCCGGATCCATCCGACGCGGATCGAGGAGATCGTGGAGGCGACGAAGAAGGAGATGGAGGAGTTGATCACCCAGACCGGCAAGCAGACCTGCTACGAGCTCGACATCCAGCGTCTCTCGCCGAAGGTGATCCCGATCCTGGGGCGTCTCCGGTTCCGCACGAGCTACGGCCAGAACGTTCTCAAGCACTCGATCGAGGTCGCCCGGATGGCGGCGATCATGGCGGCGGAGATCGGGCTCGACCCGGTGCTGGCCAAGCGCGCCGGGCTGCTGCACGACATCGGGAAGGCGCTGGACCAGGAGATGGAGGGGACGCACCCGCAGCTGGGGTTCGACCTGCTGAAGCGGGCGGACGAGCATCCGGCCGTGCTCGACACGGCGCTGCGCCACCACGAGACCGACAAGGCGGAGACGCCGTACTGCATCCTGACGGCCGCGGCGGACGCGATCTCGGCGTCCCGTCCCGGAGCGCGCGGCGAGTCGATGGAGCGGTACATCAAGCGCCTGCAGGATCTGGAGCGGATCGCCACGTCGAAGCCCGGCGTGGAGGGGGCGTTCGCGATCCAGGCGGGGCGGGAGCTGCGCGTCCTGGTGCACGCCGGGAAGGTCGACGATGCCAACGCGATGATCGTCGCCCGCGAGATCGCCAAGCAGATCGAGGCCGAGATGACCTACCCCGGCGAGATCCGGGTGACGGTGATCCGCGAGACGCGCGTCACCGAGTACGCCCGCTGACCCGACCGCCGGAGCGCACAAAAAAAAGGCCCGCCTCGCAGGAGGCGGGCCTTTCCGTTTGCGCGTCGACTACCCCTTGAGGTGCTTGCTCACGAGCTTCGTCATCTCGAACATCGAGACCTGCTTCTTGCCGCCGAAGACCGGCTTGAGCTTGTCGTCCGCATTGATGTTCCGCTTGTTCTTGGAATCCTGCAGGCCGTTCTTCTTGATGTAGGCCCACAGCTTCTTCGTGACCTCGGTGCGGGGCATCGCGCTGCTGCCGATCACCGCCGCCAGGTCGGAGCTCGGGGTCATGGGCTTCATGAACGCGGCGCTGGGCTTACGGGCGGGCTTCTTCGCTGCCATCTGGCCTCCTCTGGAGATGTGTTCCGGACAGGGCACTCCCTCGTCTTCCGAGGGGGATTTCAGCCTTTTCCCTCGGGGACGCAAGGAAAATCGACGAATTTTCCCTCTGGCTGGAGTCTTTTTCCCTCGGAAAATGAGGCCGGGGGGCTCCCCGAGACCCCGGACGGGCGGTGAAAACCCCCGCGGGATCTCCCCCGGCGACACCGCTCTCTGGCCTCCGGGGGGCGCTTCGCCTACCATGTCCGCCGCATGAAAATCCGCATCATGGCGATCGGAGACGTGGTGGGTTCCCCCGGGCGGGACGCGCTGAGGCGCTGGCTCAAGGGGGCGAAGCGCGAGCGGGACATTGAGTTCTGCATCGTGAACGGGGAGAACATTGCGGCGGGGAGCGGGCTGACGCCGTCGCTCTACGAGGACCTGCTGCAGGCCGGGGCGGACGCGGTGACGACCGGGGACCACGTGTACCGGAAGAAGGACATCCTGCCGGTGTTCGCGGGGCCGAACCGGCTGGTGCGGCCGGCGAATTACGGGGAGGCCGCGGCGGGGGCGGGGTGGCAGATCTTCGAATCCCGGAGCGGGTTCCGGATCGGCGTGGCGCAGCTGAGCGGGCGGGTGTTCATGACGCAGGCGGCGGACAACCCGTTCACGACGGCGGAGCGCGCGGTGCAGGCGCTCTCGCGGCAGACGCCGATCATCGTGATCGACATGCACGCGGAAGCGACGAGCGAGAAGACGGCGCTGGGGTGGATGCTCGACGGCCGGGTGTCGTTCATTTTCGGGACGCACACGCACATCCCGACGGCGGACGAGCGGGTGCTGCCGAAGGGGACGGCGTACATCACGGACGTGGGGATGACGGGCCCGTACGACTCCGTGCTCGGGCGCGACAAGGACAAGGTTTTGAAGACGTTCATGACGTCGATGCCCGCGACGTTCGACGTCGCCGAGAACGACGTGCGCATTTCCGGGGCGATTGCGACCGTCGACACCGAGACGGGAAAGGCGACGGCGATCGAACGGTTCCAGGTCGGGATCGACCGGTGACCCCCCAGGCGAGCCCTGCCCTGCCGGCGATCCTGACGCCGAGCGAGATCGCGCGCCGGATGCGCGAGATCGCAGAGGGGTCGATCGGGCGGGTGTGGGTGGAAGCCGAGGTGTCGAACTACCGGAAGATCCTGCGGAGCGGGCACGCGTACTTCGTGCTCAAGGACGCCCAGAGCCAGATCAAGGCCGCGCTGTTCGCGCAGGCCGGCGGGCGGCTGAAATTCACGCTCAAGGACGGGCTCAAGGTCCTCGCATTCGGGCGCGTCACCGTCTACGAGCCCCAGGGGGAATACCAGATCGTCGTCGAGCAGGTCGAACCCCGCGGGGTCGGCGCCGCGGAACTCGCGCTCCGGGAGCTGAAGGAAAAGCTGGAGAAGGAGGGGCTGTTCGCGGCGGAGCGGAAGCGTCCGCTGCCTTTCCTCCCGAGGCGGGTCGCGCTGGTCACCAGCCCGACGTCCGCGGCGGTCAAGGACATGCTCACCGTCATGGAACGGCGGTTTCCGCGCATGAACGTCCTGATCGTGCCGGTCCGCGTCCAGGGGGCGGGAGCCGCGAAAGAGCTGGAGGCCGCGATGCGCGCCGTCTCGCGCCGGGCCGACCTGGACGTCGTCATCCTCGGGCGCGGCGGCGGCAGCGCCGAGGACCTCGCCGCGTTCAACGACGAGGCCCTCGCCCGCGCGATCGTCGACTGCCCCATCCCGGTCATCAGCGCGGTCGGCCACGAAATCGACGTGACGATCGCCGACCTCGTCGCCGATCGGCGCGCGCTCACCCCTTCCGAGGCCGCAGAATTCGCCACCCCCGTCCTCGCCGACCTCGAGGAACGCCTCCGCGAACTGGCGGGGCGCGCCCGGGCGGCGCTGGCCGAGGACGTGCGGAACCGGCGTCAGCGGCTGGACGACCTCGCGCGGTCCC
>JABWAY010000465.1 GCA_013360825.1 Candidatus Brocadiia bacterium
GGAGCCGCGCCGCCAGGTCCTTGTCGCTGTTCTCATCGCCGCCCACGCGGTTGCCGTTGAAGACACCCACCGCGTACCCCAGGATTCCCTTGAACAGCACCCCGTGCACCATCGCGCCGAGATCGCGCGCGGGCGCCAGCATGCTCAGCAGGGACGCCTCCGGAAAATCCTGGTACTTGGCTCCGTCGAGATAGGTTTCTGTCGAGACCGGCTCCTTGAACAGCCCCGCGCGGATCTTCAATTCGTCCCAGCGGTTGAATTCAACCCACCCGAACTTGATGTCGGACGCCGGCGCGAACCGTCCGGTGAGGTGCAGCATCCAGGTCTTCCAGAGCCGCGCGTTGACCTCGATGGCGGCCTCGAAGAGCCGGAAGGAGTCGTTCTTCCCGTCGCTCTCATTCAGCTGCCCGTGCCAGGTGTAGTGCGTGATGGCGTACGCGCCGATGTTCCCCGTGAATTCCCCGCCCTGCGACCGGAACTGGAGACCCTTGTCGAAGACGACATCGATCCCCGGCGCCGACGCTTTCGCCGTCTCGCCGCCCGGCGCCGACGAGGCGGCCCCCTGTTCCAGCGCCCGGACGCGTTCTTCCAGCGTCTTATCCTGGGCCAGAGCGACGGAAGCGGTCATGACGAGAAGTGCCAGGACCAGGCTCCAATGTGTTCTCAATCTCGGTCTCTCCGAAGTTGAACGAGGGGATGCGGTCGGGCGAAGCGTCCGACCCGGACGGGGCGGTCAGGGAAAAGGAGGGCCCCGCGCCTGGGCGCGGGGCCCCGCCGGAGACCCCTCGGGGAAGATGGTCTCCGGCCCGAACGGTCTGGAGTTCTACGATTCAGTCATTGGTTTGTCAACGCAATCATAGGAATATTCCGCAATCTGTTTGGTGGTTTGTATCTTTGCATGGCCGCATACATAGATGGAACCTGTGATCTCATCGTGATATCACGATTCTCATCCCAAGCCAGGCCCATCGGCGTCGCCGATACGCTACCTCTGCGGATATTGGCGCTTCCGCGGATTTCTGCCCGCGAACCCCGTGTTATCTTCCCACACCGAACGTCACCCTCAGCCCCTGCCCCGGAGATCCCCGCCATGCGAACGTCGCTCGTCCTCGCTTCTCTCTTCGCCGCCATGCTCTGCACCCGGGCCGAAAACCGGCCCGTCCTGATCGAGGAGGCCCGGCCGGCAGCCGCACCGGTCCTGAAAGGGACGGTCCGCGACGCGTTCGTCGTCTCGGGGATCCCCGCCGGCACGAAAAAAGTCCGCGCCTGGTTCGAGCTTCCGCTTGAGGAACCTCTCCAGGAGATCACCGACCTGAAGATCGAAGCCCCCGCGGGGTACCGGATTGCGAAGGACGAAGTGCTGGGGAACCGTTTTCTTTATGTGGAGATCGCCGAGCCGAAGGAGGAGTCGTTCGTGGTGACGGTGACGTTCTCGATCCGGCGCTGGGAGAGCGCGGCGCCTGCCGCCCAGGCCCGGGCGCTGACGGCGGAAGAAAAGACGGCGGCGGCCGGCTACCTGGCCGAGTTCCCGAACGGGGAGACGACGGAGCGGATCCGGGGGCAGGCGATGAAGCTCGCGGAGGGACTGAGCGATCCGGGGACGACGGCGCGTCGGTTCTACGACTACATCATCGACAACGCGGAGTACTGGAAGAAGGACCCCGCGAACCTGAAGCCGAGCGGCAAGGGCAGCGCGACGTACTGCATGGACTCGAAGACGGGGAACTGCACCGACTTCCATGCGCTGTACCAGGCGATGGCGCGCGCGGTCGACCTGCCGACCCAGTTCGTCATGGGGACGGCGCTGAAGTCGGGGCTGGACGGGGTCGAGGTGTTCGAGGGGGACCTGAAGGAACCGAGCTACCACTGCTGGGTGAAGACCTACTTTCCGGGACGCGGATGGGTGTACAGCGACATCAGCTATGCGGACTCGGACCTCGCGAAACGGGAGTATTACTTCGACCGGGTGGACGCACAGCGCGTGGGGTTCGCGAACGGGCGGAACATCGACCTGGCGCCGAAACAGGACGGGCCGAAGCTGAACTGGTTCATCAAGTGCCACGTGGAAATCGACGGGAAAGAGCACGAGGGCTGGGACCGGAAACTGACCTGGAAAAGCGTGAAATAGGGAGGGGTCCCGCCCTGGGAGCCCTCGCCCGGCGGAGCGTCGCGTTCCCCTGCGACGCTCCCTTTTTTTTCGGCGGGGGCGCCCGGGCGGAGTAGGCTGGCCGCATGTGGCACCGGCACGAGGCGTCGGGAACGCGCGGCGTGGTGGCGGCGGGGACGG
>JABWAY010000466.1 GCA_013360825.1 Candidatus Brocadiia bacterium
CTCCGCCCCCACCCCCTCCGCCCCCGCCTCCCACCGACTTCTTCCCGCGCCGCGCTCCCCCGGGACCGCCGCCCCCGACGTTCGCGCCGCCTGACGATGACGACGACGATGTCGTGGCGGCCGATGACGACGATGACGACGGCAGCTGGCTCAGGCGCAAGCGGCGCAAGTACTGCATCGTGGCGACGGCGGCCCACGGAAGCGGGGACGCCGCGCGCGTCGACCAGATCCGGGCGCTGCGCGACCGGGCGCTCCTCGGGACCGAATCCGGCGGGGCGTTCGTGGGGACATACGAGAACGCTGCGGCCCCGGTGGCGCAGGTGATTGCCGGAAGCGACGTGCTGCGGGCGCTGGTCCGGGAGGCGCTCGGGCGGTAGTCGACGGCGCAGTCGGAACACCGGCGCGGGAGCCTGGGGCCCCGCGCCGGTTCTGTTTCCGGGTGGCGGTGTGACCGCCGGTCAGGCCCCGGAGAGAACGCGGTCGACCTCCGCGACGCTGGCCCGGATCACCGGCGGCTTCGCGAGCGTCGGGATGATCGCTTCCTGCGTCTTGTACCCGTTCCCGGTGATGTAGGCGACCGTGAGCTCGTCGGGCCCGATCTTCCCGGAGCGGGCGAGCGCGGCGACGGTTGCGACGGTGACTCCGCCGGCGGTCTCCGTGAAAATCCCCTCGGTGCGCGCGAGGAGTTTCATCCCCCGGATGACCTCCTCGTCGGTCACGGCGGCCGCTCCTCCGCCGGTCTTCCGGATGATGTCGAGCGCGTACGGGCCGTCCGCCGGATTCCCGATCGCCAGGGACTTGGCGATCGTCTCGGGCCTCACCGGCCGGATCTCGTCCCGGTTCTCCAGGAACGCCGACGCGACGGGCGCGCATCCGACCGCCTGCGCGCCGGAAAACCGCGTGTTCACGGGGCCGATCAGCCCGAGCGTCTCCAGCTCCTGCAGCCCCTTCTTGACCTTGCACAACAGCGACCCGCTCGCGATCGGCACGACCACGTGGTCGGGCGCCCGCCAGCCGAGCTGCTCCGCGACCTCGAAACCGAGCGTCTTCGACCCCTCGCTGTAGAACGGGCGGAGATTGATGTTCACAAACGCCCACGGCCGCGTCGCCGAGATCTCCGCGCACAGCCGGTTCACGTCGTCGTAGTTCCCGTCGATCGCGATCAGCGTCGGGCCGTACGCGCCGATCCCCGTGATCTTCGACGGCTCCAGGTCCGCCGGGATGAACACCACCGCCCGCATCCCGCCGACGCCGCCGAACGCCGCGACGCTGCACCCCAGATTCCCCGTCGACGCGCACGAAATCGTCTCGAACCCGAACTCCTTCGCCCGCGACACCGCGCACGCCACCACCCGGTCCTTGAACGAATACGTCGGATTCACCGCGTCGTTCTTGATCCACAGGTTCCGCAGCCCGAGCTCCTTCCCGAGCCGCGGCGCCGCGACGAGCGGCGTACACCCCTCCTGAAGCGTCACGATGCACGACTCGCTCACCGGAAGGAGCGGAAGATACCGCCAGATCGACCGCGGCCCCTTCTCCACCGTCTCCCGGGTCATCATCCGCCGGATCACGTCGTAGTCGTAGACGACCTCGAGCGGACCGTAGCACTCTTCGCAGACATACTTCGCGCCGAGCGGCGTGTTCGTGCCGCACTCGCGGCAGCGGAGCCCCTGGATCCGGCTGGGGGCGGCGGGGGGAGCGGAGATCGGGGTCATCGGTCGGTCCTCCTTATCGGATTTTCCATGAAGCGCCTGTGGCGGCGGACAGGTCGAGGATGCGGGCCTTCGCCCCCACCCTTTCGAATTCGGCGGCGAGCGCGCGGCCGAGGGCGGCGGTGTCGCCCGTCGTGAATGCGACGATCGTGGGCCCGCTGCCGGAGATCGCGGCGCCGGCGGCCCCGGCCTTCGCTGCCGCCTCGCGCGCCGCGGGCCAGGCACGGACGAGCGGCGCCCGGTGGTCCTGGTGGAAACGATCCTCGAACGCCCACCCCGGCACCTCCCCGCCGGCGGCGATAGCGGCGGCGAGGACGGAGGCGCGGGCGACGTTGAAGACGGCGTCGGCGCGGGAATAGTGCGGCGGGAGAAGTTTCCGGGCGCCCGCGGTCTGGACGGCGAAGTCCGGGACCCCCGCGACGACGCGGAGCGCCCCCGGCCAGGGAACCGTCACCACGTGCGGCGGCGCCGCGATCGTAAATCCGCCCCAGAGACACGCGGCCAGATTGTCCGGGTGCGGCTCGATCTCGAGCGCCGCGGCGAGAAGCTCGGCACGGTCCGGCCGGCGCCCCG
>JABWAY010000099.1 GCA_013360825.1 Candidatus Brocadiia bacterium
ATCGCGGCTACTATCGCATCGACACGGACCGCACCCACCTGCCCGCTTTTGCGGAATTGTCGCGCGCGCTTGGGCCGCTGGGCCTGGCCCTGGTGGCGTGCCCTTGCTTTTCCGAACCGGGCGAATTGGAAACGCGCACAGCAGCCGGGGCGGTCTGGCAGTGCTCGCAATGGCTGCGGCCCGAGTTCATCGCCGGAGAGTATCGCAGCTTTCTTTCCCCCGAACTTCCCGCGCGGTTCCATCCCACCGGTGGAGAGCTGACCAGTGAGACCATGCCGGGCCTCTTGGCCACCCAGCGCGAAGGACTGGACCCCGAGCCGCTCGGGCAGTACCTGGGTCGGCTGTGGAACGCAGTCAGGCGAACCATCGGCGCAGACGACGCGGATGGTGTGGCCCGAGACACGGCGCGGGCACGCGAAGCCCTCGGTCCCGTGCACGGGACGCTGCCTATCGACCCTCTGGGCGTGCTCGGCGGCCTACGCTTCGAAGGAGTCGAGGGGTCAGGCATGGACCTGGCCGCACTCGGGAGCGTGATCTTCGCCACACAGCGCTGGCTGCGGGAACGCACGGGTGCTGCGTGGGTGATTCTGTACGCCTGAGGCCACGCGTGAACCGAACGTGGGACGCAGCGCCTGACCCAAAATGGGACGCTGCGCGTGTAGTCGTGAATCCGTATGCGCCGCCGATTTTTCATCAGCCCGCTGGCCTTCTTGTCAACACTGGGAATGCTCACCGTGCATTTCACCTGCATCCTCGTGCCTGCGGACTGTGCCGACACCGATGTCACCTGCAGGCCTCTTCTTCTCATCGGGCGAGTCCTCGCAGCAGGCACGTCGAGGACCTCGGTCGCCGGAGCGATCACCGGCCTCGTTTCTGGGGGCATCGTTCTACAAAACAACGGCGCCGATAATCTGACGCAAAACTCAAATGGAACCTTCTCCTTCGCCGCTTTGGCGCCGTCACGTATATGCGCTGCACCGCGGGCCAGCTGTGGAATTCTCAGACAGGCGACTGCACGGGTACCGGCAATGCGGGGAGCAACTACGGTGCCAGCGTTGTACAATTCTGCAGCGTAACGACCAACGACTGCAACAGCCTCGTCAACGGGGGTCCGCTGACAGCGGGGGCGAACGGACAGACGAGCAGGCTTTTTGCGGCCTGCCAGGCCCTGAACGCACCGACAACCTACGGCATCGGCACGTGGCGCGTAGCCTCGAAGGGGGATCTGCAGACGATTGAGTCCTGCAGCACGGGAACAACGGTTCCTGATGTGAACGGTGACTACAGCTGCAACCCGGGCTTCACGACGCCGCGACCGAGTACGTCGCCCGACTGCGCGACCTCGGCCCCGCCGCGATCGACGAAACCGGCACCGTTCCCCTCGCCTGGGGGGCCCGCAGGGCGGCCCTCGCGGCGGAGGTCCAGCGGCGGTGGAGGGAGCGGGTGCCGGGGGAACCGGCGGTGAAACGCTGGACCGCGGACGAGGTCTGGGTGGGGGAGTGAGACTCCCCGGCCGAGACTCTGCTCAGAGGTCGGCGGAGTCGAGCGCCCGCACCCCCGCCTTCCGGCAGGTGTCCCGCATGAACGCGACACGCTCCCCGAGCGACCGCAATTCCACGACTTCCCGAAGGGTCTCCAGACCGGATCGCCAGACGCGGCGCGCCTCGGTTTCCCGGCCCAGGGCGACGAGGAGGAGCGCGTAGTCGCAGAGGTGGCTCCCCTCCCGCTGGCGATTGCGGACTTCGCGGTCCAGGGCAATCGCCTTGAGGAACGCGGGTTCCGATTCCGCCGCGCGGCCCGTGTCCCGATAGAGGATCGCCAGTCCGCCCAGGACGTTGCCCTCATCCCTCCGGTTTCCGACCTCGACGTGGATCGCGAGCGCCCGCCGGTACTCGCGCTCCGCCTCGCGATTCCTGCCGGCAATCTGAAGATGCTGGCCCAGATTTCCCCGCGTCACCCCTTCTCCCCACCGGTCCCCCGCCCGGATGTTCAGGCTCAAGGCGAGTTTCAGGCCTTTTCCCGCCTCGGTGGCGCGTCCCGTGAAGGTCTGCAGGGTTGCGAGGTTGCCGAGGACGATCCCCTGGTTGCGGATGTCGCCGGATTTCCGGAAGGCGGTCAGCGCCTGACGGTAGCCGCGTTCCGCGAGGCGGGGCCGCTGTGTCGACCTGTACAGCACGGCGAGATTCGACAGGAGCGCCGCCTCACCGTGCCTGTCCCCGATTTTCCGCTGGATCCGGAGGGCCTGCTTGAACTCGATCTCCGCCCGTTTCAGCCGGTCGGTTCTCCGATGAAGGCTCGCGAGGCTGCCGAGCGCGGCGGCGACGCCGGAGAGATGGCCGGCGATTCTCGAGAGGCGCAGGCTGCGTCCGAGCAGACGGGCGGCGAGCGCGTCCTGATCCGAGAGGAAGGCCATGGTCCCCGCGCGGCGAAAGGACTCGGCGCGCACGATTCCCGAGACCCGGCCGGCGTGGCGGGTCCAGAGCCCTGCGGACGAGGCGAATCGAAAGTTCAGACCCTCCCACCGGGCGGCGCGGGAGAGATAGAGTCGCTCCGCGGCGGCCGCGTCCGGCCCGCTGCCGGCGAGCGCAGCGTGGCCGGCCAGTTCCTCCGCGAACAGGTCCGTCGGATGAGGCTGCCAGGGCGGCTCGGCGCCGCGTCGTCCCCGCGTTTCCGCCGGGGGCCTTCCCCCCAGCAGGGACTCGATCAGGGTGAAGGCGAGGGCGTGCAGCGCCGCCCTCGCCCCCGGGATCTGCAACTGGTAGGCGGCGTCCCGCAGAACCGCGTGGCGGAACAGATAGGCCCGCTCGGCGGCAAGCCGATCCGGGAGCGGCGCGGCGCCCGTGGAGACCGACCCGCCCGGGCGCGTCACTTCCGTGCGCCCGCGCCCGCGATTCCTCCGAGCCTCACGCGCCGGACAAGCCGGAACCCGAGGTTGTAGTACACGTGCCGCGGATCGTTGAATCCCTGGAGCGCGGGACGACAGCGCTGCCGAGGGTCCGTCCACGTCCCCCCGCGCACCATCCGCCCCGTCAGCTGGTTCTGCCCGTGCTCGTTCAGGCAGAAGTCGCGGCAATTCCCAGCGCATCCCCGGAC
The DNA here is from genome assembly GCA_013360825.1 of Candidatus Brocadiia bacterium. Lineage (GTDB taxonomy): Bacteria > Planctomycetota > MHYJ01 > WSZJ01 > WSZJ01 > WSZJ01. The sequence goes on from JABWAY010000099.1 coordinate 3,094, forward strand.
GCCGTACGGCGATTCATCGTCCGGCCAGTCGGTGACGACCGACGGGCCCGGCTCCGGCCGGGAGTGGTTCGCATTCAGCCATCGATACGAAAACCGCGGCCCCCACGGGTAAATCCGCCGGTCCGCTCCACGCGCCGCCTTCTCCCACTCTTCCTGCAGCGGCAGCGTCTCCACAGCCCCTGTCCGGCTCCGTACCCAGGCGGCATACGCGAGCGCATCGTGCCAGCTGATCCCGACGACCGGCCAGTTGTCGTCCCAGGGAAGCGTGGTCCGGGCGAGGGAAGCGGCGGTGCGCCGGAGGGCGGGGTCGGCGGCCAGTCGCTCCGCGGTCGGGACGCGGTACGGCGGCCCGGGCCAGTACGGCCCGCTCGCCGCGGCCTCGCGCGGGGATCGCGCCCGGGCCTCGTCGGGCGAGCCCGTGGCGAGGTCGTCGAGAAACGCCGCGTACTCCGCGCAGGTCACGGGATGCCGTGCGAAGAGCAGGTCGTCCGCCGTCTCGATCCGCAACGGATCGGACGCGAACGCGCCGAGGTCCCCCTGGTACGGGAAGCTCCCGCGCGCGACCTGGACCATCCCGGCGGGAAGTTCGCCGGCGCGGAACAGCGTCGGGTCGAGATCGACCTCCGCGCAGCGGCTGATCGCGAACGGCAGGCGCAGCGGGCGGACCCCCGGGGCCTCGACGACGGCGAGCCACGAACCCATCGGGAGCACGCAGGGGGCCTGAAGCGCGGCGTCGAATCGCCGGCCCGGACCGCGCGGCCGATACGGCGAACCGGATTCCCAGAGCGAGTCCAGGATCCCGGCGGGACAGGCGTCGCCCGCCTCCCCTGAAGGCGTGACGGGAAACAGCCTTCCGTCCGAGAGTTCGATTTTCCAGATCCAGACGCGCGCGCCCTTCACCGGTTCCTGGACGCACGACGGGCCGTGGACCCGGAACCGGGTTGCCCGCACCGGCTCCAGCCGGGGTTCTCCTTCGCATCCCGGCCGGGGAGCCTGCGTGCGCCCCGAGAAGAGGTGGTACCCGCGATCCCAGAACTCTCCCGGCGTGACCTCGCGCCCCGCCGTCAGGCAGGCGCAGGCGTACGCCATCGGCCGGATCCGCACCGTCCCGTCTCCCCGGAGCCGCACGGCGAACGTCCCGTCGTCGTGGGTCTCCACGATCCCGCGGGTCAGCAGCATCGCGTCCGCGTCGTCCCGCGCCTCCGCCTCCTCGAACCGGCGCCACGCCATCTCCGCCTTGAGCCGCCGCGCCCCGGCGTGCCGCCCGTCATGTCCGAGCGCCTCCGTCAGCGCCGCGTCCGCCTCGGCCCAGGCCTCCGTCCCCGCTCGACGGGCCGCCTGGTAGAGCCCCTCCGTTTTCCATGCCTCGGCTTCCTCGGGGATTTCGGGTCCGAGGTTCCTCATCGGCGCCAGCGCCGCCTCCTCGGCCCGCGCTTCCTCCAGCTTCCGCAGCGCGTCGCGCGCCTTTCCCGCCGCCAGGTCGGCGAGCCGCCCGGCGCGCTCCCGCTCCTGCTCGCCGTCGAGCCACCTCTGGACCTCCTGGGCCATCTCGGCCGCCGAACCGTACCGCTCCGCCCGTCTCGCCATCAGCGACCGGTGACAGATCGCGGCCAGATCCGCCGGGGACTCCAGCAGCCGCGGGATCTCCGCGGCCCGCGCCCGCTCGAGAACGTCGTCGAGCGAACTGCCCTGGATCGGCGGCCGGAGCGCCAGGATCTCATAGAGAATCCCGCCGAGATTGAAGACGTCCGTGCGCTCGTCGATTTCCGCGACCCTTCCCCACGCCTGCTCCGGGGACATGTACGCCGGGGTGCCGAGGATGTCTCCCTCCAGCGTGAGCGGCGTGGAAATCCTCATCCGGGAATCCCCGGTGCCCCCGGGCGGATCTCCCGGCCGTGCGGGAATCCCCGGCTCGGGCGTCCGCGATCGGTCCCGCGCGAGCCCCCAGTCCACGACGAGCGTCTCCCCGAAGTCCCCGATCATCACATTTCCGGGCTTGAGGTCCCGGTGAAGGACCCCGCGGGCGTGCGCGAACGCCACCGCGTGACAGATGTCCACGAACCGCCGCAGCAGGGCACGCAGCGGATACGCGGCGCGCGCCGCGCCGTCGCCGGCCGCAAGGCGCTTCAGAATCCTCCCCAGGTCCTCCCCCCGGATCTTCTTCATCGTGAAGTACGGCCGCGCGTCGCCGCCGGCCTCCCGCAGTACCCCCGCCTCGTGCACCGGCACGATGTTGGGATGCTCGAGCCCGCCCGTGACCCGTGCCTCCAGGATGAACCGCTCGGCCGCCTCGGAGCCCCGCGCACCGTGCAGCACCTTCAGCGCGACTTCGCGGCCGAGGTCCCGGTCGAAGGCGTTCAGGACCGCGCCGAGCCCGCCCCGACCCAGCTCGCCGCGGATCTCGTAACGATCGCCGCCTCCTCCGGTCGTCCCGTCGCCGGCCTCCCCGCGCACAAGCGTCTCGCGGCTCCCCTGGCCCAGCGCGCTTTCGAGCGCCCGCAGATCCGGCTCGGACGCAGCCCCGTCCCGACGCAGCACCTCCAGCAGCGGAACCCCCGGCGTCCGGAGCGATGCTGCAATGGCCTCCGCCAGCGCGGCTTCGGTGATGACCCCGCGGGCGAGCGCCAGTCTCGCCAGGGCAAGGTCGGCGTCCAGTCCCATGCCGGACAGCTTACCCGACCGCCCGCCGGGCCGCCCGGGTCAGAGACGGACCCCCGCTTCCACCGCCCACACGCTGAAAAACAGAAGCGCCCAGAGCCGCGAGGAGTGGTCCTCCAGCCCCGACGCGTGCTCGTCCAGCAGCCGCCTGACTTCTTCGTGCCGGACAATCCCGCGCGCCGGGGCGTTCGCGGACAACAGCACTTCCCGCGCGTGCCGGCCGAGCTCTCCGCGGAACCAGGTTTCGAGCGGGAGCGCGAATCCCTGCTTGGGCCTGTGAAGCGTCTCCGCCGGGAGGCGGGGTGCGAGCGCGCGCTTGAGGAATCCCTTGGTCGTCAGTCCGTCCTTCTTGAATCGGAGAGGGAGGCGGGCGGCGAACTCCACGATCTCGTGGTCGAGGAACGGGGCTCGGACTTCGAGCGCGTGCGCCATCGAGGCGATGTCCACCTTCACGAGGAGGTCGTCGGGGAGGTACGAGACCGCCTCGGCCCAGAGGGCGCGCTCGGTCAGGGCGTCCGCGGGCGCACCGCGGAGGAGTCCCTCCATGAAGTCCGCGGCGTTCCCCGTGAGCCGCGAGGTGAACTCCGGGGTGTAGAGCGCGTGCCGGCGGGCCCGGCCGAAATAGGCGATGAGCTCGGTGAAATGGGACTCGGGGGAGTCCCCCGCGAGCGTAAGGAATTTCCGGATGCGGCGGGGGAGCGCGCGCGGGTGCGAGCCGCGCGGGAGGAGGGCGGCGGCGGCACGGAGAGCGGCGCGGACGGGGGAGGGGAGCGCCGTCAGGGCGGCGGCGTGGCCGAGCGCCGCCACGCGCGCATAGCCGAGGAACGACTCGTCGCCGCCGTCCCCCGAGAGCGCGACCGTGACATGCCGGCGGGTCATCTGCGCGACCGCCCACGTCGGAATCGCGCTCGAGTCCGCGAACGGCTCGCCGTAGTGGCGGGCCAGGAGCGGGAGGAGCGCCGCCGCGTCCGGGCGGACTACCTCCTCGTGGTGCTCCGTCCCGAGCCGCGCGGCGAAGGCGCGGGCGTGCGGCATCTCGCTGTACGCGGCCTCGTCGAATCCGATCGAAAACGTCTTCACCCGCCCCGGCGAGAGCCGGACCATCGCTTCCACCACGGCCGACGAGTCGATCCCTCCCGACAGAAACGCCCCGAGCGGGACGTCCGAAACAAGGCGCCGGCGGACCGCGTCATCGAAGAGCCCCCGGAACCGTTCCTCCGCCTCGGCGGAGGACGCATACCCGTCCTTGAGCCGGAAGTCGAGCTGCCACCAGGGTTCGACGCGGAGCGCGCCGTTTTCGACGATCATCCGATGGCCGGGAGGAATCTTCCGGATGTCCCGCCAGATCGACATCGGCGCAGGGATGTACTGGTAGTGAAAATAGTGATCGATCGCGACCGGGTCGGGAACGCGCGGGATCCCCGGCTCCGCGGCGAGGGCGCCGAGCTCGCTCGCGAGGTAGAGCCGGTCGCCGACGACCGCGTACGCGAGCGGTTTCTTGCCGAGCCGGTCCCGCGCCGCCAGCAGCCGCCGCTTCTTCGCATCCCACAGCACGAACGCGAACATCCCGTGGAACTTCTCGACGCACCGGTCCCCGTCCTCCTCGTACTGGTGGACGATCACCTCGGTGTCGGAGCGCGACCGGAAGACGTGCCCGCGCCCCTCGAGCCCCCGCCGCAGCGCTTCAAAGTTGTAGATCTCCCCGTTGAACGCCACGACGACCGACCCGTCTTCATTGGTCAGCGGCTGCGCCGCCGCGGGGGAGAGGTCGATGACGGAGAGCCGGCGATGGGCGAGCGCGCAGGGGCCCTCGTGCCAGAGGCCCTCCCCATCCGGGCCGCGGTGGCGCAGCGCCCGCGCCATCCGGCGCGCCGGTTCCGGATCGATGGGGGCGCCGCTGAGGGAGAGGACGCCGGAGAGGCCGCACATGGCGGAGGATTGTGGGGGAGCGGAGGGGGGCTTGGAAGCGGATTCGAGGGGCGGCGGCGGGCTCAGCCCGCCGTGACGGCCGCGGTCGGCTCGCCGAACTGCGCCTGGATCATGCGGGCGTACATCCCGGCCCGGGCGAGAAGGTCGGCGTGCGTGCCGCTCTCGAGGATCTGCCCCCTGTCGAGGACCAGGATCAGGTCCGCACCCTGGATCGTCGAGAGACGGTGCGCGACCACGAGCGTGGTCCGGCCCCCCTGGCGCATCATCCGGTTGAGCGCGTCCTGGACCAGCCGTTCGTTGGTCGAGTCGAGCGCGCTCGTCGCTTCGTCCAGCAGCAGAATCGCCGGGTCGCGCAGGATGGCGCGGGCGATCGCGACGCGCTGGCGTTCCCCACCGGAGAGCATCACGCCGCGCTCGCCGGCCTCGGTCGCGTACCCCTTCGGGAGGCGCGCGATGACATCGTGGACGTTTGCGGACCGCGCGGCGGCCTCGACCTCCGCGTCGGTCGCGCCGGGTCGGCCGTACCGGATGTTCTCGGCGAGCGAGTCGTGAAACAGGAAGTTCTCCTGCGAGACCACGGCGATGCGCGAGAGAAGGGAGTCGCGGCGGAACCGGCGCAGATCCGTCCCGTCGATCTCGATCCTCCCGGACGTCGGGTCGTAGAACCGGCAGACGAGGTCGAGCAGGGTCGACTTGCCCGAGCCGGAGGCGCCGACGAGGGCGACGACCTGGCCGCGCCGGATCTCCACGTCGATGCCCCGGAGCACGGGCTCGGCCTCACGGTAGGCGAAGGAAACGTCGCGGAAACGGATCGACTCGCGGATCGGGGGAACGTCCACCGCGTCCGGCGCGTCGCTGATCTCCGGCGGGATCTCCATCAGCTCGAACACGCGCTCGCAGGCGGCGAGCGACTCCTGGAGCGCGTTGAATCCCTTGGTGAGCAGCTTCACCGGGCGGTTGAAGGCGACGCAGATCAGGAGGAACGGGATGAACTCCTTCTTGCTGATGTTGAACAGGTGCTGGCTGAGGATGTAGACGCCGAGCAGCAGAACGACGCCGATCGCCAGCCCCTGGAGAAGCTCCTGCACGCTGCTGGAGAGCGCCCGGGCCCGCACAACGCGCATGTACTTCCCGATCCAGCTCCCCGTGACGCGCTCCATCTCGCGCATCTCCGCCGCCTCCATCCGGAACGCCTTGACCGTCCGGATCCCGCTGAACATCTGGTGCATCTGCTCCGTGAGTTCCCCCAGGCTTCCCAGCGTCCGCTTCTGCGACTTCTTGATCTTCTTCCCCAGGTAGAGGATCGGGAAGGCGAAGAGAGGGAGGCCGAAGAGCAGGCCGACCGTGAGCTGCCAGTTGAGGACGAAGGCGACGACGAGCAGGGCGAGGATCATGAACGGCTGGAGAATCAGGTCGCCGTAGAGCGCGTTGAGGGCGTTCTGGGAGACCTGGACGTCGTTGGTGAGGCGGGAGAGGAGGTCGCCGGCGCGCCGTTCCCCGAAGACGCGCAGGGAAAGCTTGAGCATGTGGGCGATCGCCTCGTTCCGGAGCGTCGAAAGGACCCGGACCTTGAGGGCTCCCTCGAGCAGATTGACGCCGTAGTCGAAGACGGCGACGAGGGGGAGGACGATCGCGGCGAGCAGGCCGATCGATTTCAGGCGTCCCCAGTCCTCCTTCTCGAAGGATTCCAGGAGCGAGGGGAGGAAGACGATCTGGCCGTTGAAGAGGGCCGCGAAAGTCCACATGCAGGTGATGAGGGCGAGAAAGTACCAGCGGAAGCGCCAGGCGTACTCGAGGAGGCGGAACGCCATCGCGACCTGCCGGCGGCGGGGCGTGAGCCCGGTGCGCGGGAGCGAGGCCTGCCGGTCGGCCCACCAGACGGCGGCGACCCCGAGGGCGAGCGCCCCGAGAAAGACGGGGACGAGATACGGCCACCCGCGCTCGGCGAACTGCGCGAGCTGCCAGGCCCGGTCCCCCAGGAGCTGCTGCGGGCCGAGCTTCACTTCGACTCCCCGGGCCGCGTGATCACCACCACGGCCTTCGCGGGATCGAGGTACTGCTTCGCGACGCGGCGGACGTCCTCGGCGGTGATCGTCTCGACCTTCCCCGGGAGGGCGAACAGGGAGCGCGGCCCGAGGCCGTAGACGGTATCGAGCGCGATCGCCTGGGCCTGGGCGGCGTTGCGCTGCAGGGCGATGAGGTTGTCGCCGAGGACCTTGTTCTTGGCGCTGCGGAGTTCCTCCTCGCCGATCGGCCCCTCGACGATCTTGCGGATCTCCTCGTGGATCGTCGCGATCGCGGGATCCAGGTTGTCCGGCTGCGCCATGACGCCGAGCTGGAAATAGCCGCGGTCGAGCATCGCCACATTGCTGGCCCAGGCGCTGTAGGCGAGCCCCTTCCGCTCGCGCACCGCGTCCCAGACCCGGCCGCCCATGCCGCCCAGGATGTTCTCTGCGACCTGGAGGATCCAGCGGTCGCCGCTCTCGAGCGTGACGGTGGGGAAGCCGACGAACGCGACGCCCATGTTCTTGGTGGGGTCGGTCACGTCGTCCACCAGGCCCCCGGGGAGGTCCGCGACCGGGGCGACTTCCGGCAGCCCCTCGTCCTTCCCGGCAAATCCGGCGAAGGCGGTCTCCAGCGCCTTCCGCACGCGGTCGGCGTCGAGCGCACCCACGATCGCCACGACGCAGTTCTTCGGGTGGATGAAGCGGGCATGGAACGCGCGCAGGTCGTCGGGATTCAGGGCCGCGATCGACTCGGCCGTCCCGTGCGGCGTGCGGCTGTAGGGGTGGGTGCCGTAGAGGATCTTGTGGAACCGGAGGGAGGTCGCCCCCGCCGTGTCGCGCTGCATCCGGTCGAGCTGGAACCGGACGTTGGCGCGGACGCCGTCGAGCTCCTTCGCGTCGAAGGAGGGGTTGGCCAGGATGTCGGAGGCGAGGCCGAGCGCCGTCTCGAAATCGGCGGCGAGCATCTCGACGTTCAGCAGGAGGGTGTTCCGCCCGCCGATGACCCGGAGCGTCCCGCCGGTGCCGTTGATCGCGGCGGCGAGCTCCGCGGCACTCTGCCGGGCGGTCCCGCGGAGCAGCATCTCCGCGACCAGGTTCGCCACCCCCTGTTTCTCAACCGGTTCCAGGCGGCTCCCCGCCATGAAGGCGAACGTCATCCCGAAGGACGGGGTGGCGTCGTTCCGGCGCAGGACGACGCGCATCCCGTTCGACAGCGTAAACTCCTCGATCCGCGCCTCGAACGCCGCCCCCGTCCCCGCGCCGTCCGGCGGCGCCTCGCCCCCCACGGCCGTCGCCGGGACGACCGCCGCGACCGTCATCGTCTCCGGGACCAGATACCGCCGCGCCGCGTCCCGGATCTGCTCCGCCGTGACCGCCGCAAGCTTCGCGTCCCAGACCGCCGTCAGGTCGGGACTCCCGTACTCCAGCTGGCTGACCCCCAGCGCGCTCGCCTGGCTCATCACGTCCTGCCGGTTCAGCACATTCCACGCCTCGACCCCCTTGCGCACCCGGGCCATCTCGTCCGCGGAAACCAGTTCCGTCTTCAGCCGCTCGACCTCCCTCAGAATCTCCGCCTCCGCCTCCGCCAGCTTCGCCGGGTCCAGCGCACAGGAAATCGCGAAATGCCCGGCATACCGCCCCGGCGTGTCGTTGTGCGCCGAAATCGACTGCACCAGCCGCTTCTCCAGACGCAGCACACGGTTCAGGCGGCTCGAGTCGCCCAGCGACAGGACCAGCGCCGCCATGTCGAGCGCCGGGACGTCCGGATGGTGCCCGTGCATCCCGTGCCAGCCGATCTTGAGCCGCGCCCCGCTCGTCGGCCCCTTCACCGGATAGCTCCGCGTCTCCCGCCGCGTCGCGTGCTGGGGAGCCTCCACGCCGAGGTGGATCGGCGGAATCGGCCGCCGCTCCCACCCCCCGAACGCCGCCTTCATCTTCGCCATCGCCGCCGCGCCGTCAAAGTCGCCGACCGCGATCAGCACGACATGATTCGGCACGTACCACCGCCGGAAATACGCCCCGACCTCCTCCGGCTTCAGCTTCGTGAACTGGTCCACGTACCCGCCGATCGGATGCCGGCACGGATGCGTTCTCCAGGCCGTCTCGTTGTACGCGTACTGGATCAGCCGGTTCGGATCGTCCAGGTACATCTTCAACTCGTTCACGATCACGAACTTCTCCTTCGTCGCCTCCCCCGCGTCCATCTTCGAGTTCACGATCACGTCGCTGAACGCCGCCAGCGTCGCGTCGAAAAACTCGCTCCGGAAAACACAGTGGAAAACCGTCCGGTCGAACGACGTGTACGCGTTCAGGTCCCCGCCCGCCGCCTTCACCGCCCGCGCGAAATCCCCCGGCGCCTGCGTCTCCGTCCCCTTGAAGATCATGTGCTCCACATAGTGCGACAGCCCCTGCCCCAGGTTGTCCCCCTCCGTGATCGACCCGACCGGGAACCACGCCTGAATCGTCGCCACCGGCATGTTCCGGTTCTCCTTCACCAGAACCACCGCACCGTTCTCCAGAACCTCCGTGCGCAACGACGGGTCGGCGCAGACGGGAAGGGCAGCGGCCAGAATCAGCACGGCGAGAGGACGGATCATCCGGGTCTCCAGGGTTACGGTGTGTTGCGGGTCACCCACTGCTTCCACGATTCCAGCGCCTGCCTCCGCGGCTCGCCGTCCTCCGCGGGAATCACGATCGCGCTCGCCGCCTCCACCACCTTCGCCGCCGCCTCGCGCCCGGCGGCGTCCGCCCCCTCGAGGGACGCGAGAAGCGCCTCCGCCAGATCGGCAGGCGCCACGGACCGGCCCAGCTCCGCCACCGCCTTCCGCTCCTCCTCGGTCGCCCCGGCCCACTCGCCGAACCGCTTCCGGAATTCCTCGCGGCGCTCCTGGGACAGGGCCGCCAGCCGCCGCCGCTCCCCCTCAAACCAGTCGCGCTCCGCGTCGGGCAG
>JABWAY010000100.1 GCA_013360825.1 Candidatus Brocadiia bacterium
CCCCCGGCCCCGAAACCTGTGACGCCTCCCCCTCCCGCAACGCCCTCCACGGCCACGGCGCCCGCTCCCGCTCCGGCCAAGCCGGACCCCACACAGCCGGAACCCCCGAAATAACCAGCGAGGACCCCTCGACATGTACGTCGAATCCCGGCGACAGACGGACGAAGGCGAAGAGATGGTGGTCAACATGGGGCCTCAGCACCCCTCGACCCATGGCGTGCTGCGCCTCGAACTGGTGACGGACGGCGAACTCGTCACGAAGGTGACGCCCCATATCGGATACCTGCACAGGTGCTTCGAGAAGCACGCGGAAAACCTCAAGTATGCGCAGGTGATCCCCTACGTCGACCGGATGGACTACCTCGCGGCCATGAACAACGAGCTGGGATTTGCGATCGCGGTCGAGCGACTCCTCCCCGAGGTCAGGATCTCGAAGAAACTCGAGCACATCCGCGTGATCATCGCCGAACTGAACCGGATCGCGTCGCACCTGGTCGCCGTCGGCACCTACGGGCTCGACGTCGGCACCTTCACCCCGTTCCTGTATTGCTTCCGCGACCGCGAACGGATCCTGGATCTCTTCGAATGGGCCAGCGGCGCCCGGCTGCTCTACAACTACCTCTGGATCGGCGGGGTGGCGTTCGACCTCCCGGAGGGGTTCATTCAGAAGACCGAGGAGTTCTGCGACTCGCTGGGTCCCACGATCGACGATGTGGACCGGATGATGAGCTACAACAGGATCTTCATTCAGCGCACGCGCGACATCGGCGTCATTTCGCCCGAGACGGCGGTCCAGTACGGACTGGGGGGACCGAATCTGCGGGGGAGCGGCGTGAAGTGGGACCTGCGCCGCGACGAGCCGTACTCGATCTACCCCGAACTGGAGTTCGATGTCATCGTGGGGACGGGCGAGCAGGGCCCGCTGGGGAGCTGCTGGGACCGGTACATGGTCCGGGTGCGGGAGATGCGCGAGTCGGTGCGGATCGTGCGCCAGTGCTGCGAGCGGTGGAAGAAGAGCGACTGGAAGACGGAAGATCCGAACGCGGGGATGCCGCGGCGGATCAAGCCGGTGGCGGGGGCCGAGGCGTACGCGCGGAGCGAAACGCCGCGCGGGGAGCTGGCCTACTACGTGGTGAGCGACGGCACGGACAAGCCGTGGCGCGTGAAGGCGCGGAGTCCGGCCTTCACGGCGATCTCATGCGTGGAGGAGTGCGGCCCGGGAGTCCTGATCGCCGACGCGGTGGCGTTCGTCGGGAGCCTCGACATCGTGCTCGGGGAAATCGACCGGTAGTAGCCCGGCGGGACGTGCGGGCTCTCCAGGAGGGCGGCCATGTTCTGCATGCACTGCGGCAAGCAGCTCGGGTCCGGGGCGTCGCCCTGTCCCTCCTGCGGCGGCCCGGTGACCGGGCCGGCTCCGGTCCAGAACCCCTCGCCCGCCGGGGGCGGCCCGTTCCCCTCGGCGCAGGCCGGGCCGGCATCTCCGGGGAACCGGAGCGCCCTCCGCATCGTCGGCTGCCTCGTGATCGGCCTCCTCGCTCTCGTCGCCATCCCGATCGTCGCTGCGATCGCCATCCCGGCGTTCGTGACCCGGGGCAACCACACCCGGCGACTCGCGTGCCGAAGCCACCTCAGGCAGATCGCGGCGGCCGTGAACGCTTACCAGGCGGACCAGGGGGAGTTTCCCCCCTCCCTGCGCGAAATTTACGGCGGCGCCGTCGTCACCGACCCGATGACCCTCACCTGCCCGTTGACCGGCAGCGGCGGGATGCCCGCCGGGACTCCGCACTGGGACCTCGTCCGCCCTCACGTTGCCTACGAGTACCGTCGCCCGAAGCGGGGCGTCACCGGTCCGGTCCTGCTCTGCTGGGACAGCCGCCCTCATCCCGACGGCTCGCGCTGCGTCGTGGATCTGGCCGGCGAGACGGAGTCGATCCTGGACGAGTCGGAGTTCCAGCGCCGGCTCGCGGCGACGGGGGAAGCGGAGGCGGTCCCCGCGGGGCGGTGACGGGGCCGGTCACGGCCCGGCGCGCGGCGGGCCGCACGCCGCACGCACCCGGTTCCGCGACACCGCGCGTACCCCGCGGTACACTTCCGGCATGACGCCCCGGTCCCTCCTCATCCGCACCGCCGGCACGAACTGCGAGGCCGAGCTGGAATACGCGTGGCAGCGCGCGGGCGCGGCGACGGAAATCCTGCACATCAAGCGCGTCCTCGAGGCCCCGGCGCTCCTGCGGGACTTCCAGCTGCTCTCGTTCCCCGGAGGGTTCAGCTACGGCGACGACCTCGGTGCGGGGCGGATCCATGCGATCGAAATCCGCGAGCGCCTGATCGAGCCGCTGCGGGAGTTCGTGAACGCGGGGAAGCTGGTCTACGGGGTCTGCAACGGCTTCCAGGTGCTGGTGAAGACGGGGCTTCTCCCCGGGTTCGACTTCCTGAAGCCGGGGCCCGCGCCGGCCCTTGAGGCCACGCTGACCGACAACGAGCGCGGACGTTTCCAGGACCGCTGGATCACGGTCCGCGCCGTGAGTTCCCGGTCGCCGTTCGTCGCGGAAGGCGCGGTGTTCCGGATGCCGATTGCGCATGGGGAGGGGAAGTTTCTGCCGAAGGACGACGGCGTGCTGGCGAAGCTCCGGGCGAACGGGCAGATCGTGCTGACGTACGTGAAACCGGACGGGTCGCCCGCGGCGGGGTGGCCGGACAACCCGAACGGGAGCGTCGCCGACATCGCGGGAATCTGCGATCCGACGGGCCGGATTTTCGGGCTGATGCCGCATCCGGAGCGGTTCGTGGACCGGGTGCAGGGGCCGACCTGGACGCGCGAGGAGGGGACGGGGGAGGACGGTGAGGGGCTCGGCATCTTCAGGAACGCCGTGGCGCACGTCCGGGGGGCGTGATCCGGGGCGCCGGCGCCGCCGGGCGGGTCAGTCCAGTTCCTCGACGACACCCCGCCGGTCCAGCGCCAGGTTGCAGAGGCGGTCCGCGACCCTGTTGTCCTCGCGGCGCACGTGCCGGTAGGCCACCTTCGCGAACTTCCGGGCCAGAACCTTCGCCTCTGCCGCGAGCGGCTGGAGTCCCGGGTGTTTGATCCGGTAGACCCCCGTGAGCTGCTTGACGAGGAGTTCGCTGTCGCTCCGCACCTCGAGCTCCGGCTTCGCGACCGTGCTCAGGTACTGCGGTGCGCGCCGGAGAGCGTCGAGGAGCGCCCTGTACTCGGCCACATTGTTCGTCGCCTCGCCGATATACTCCCCGCGGGTCAGGATGTCCACGCCGTCGGGGGTCAGGAACACGACGCCGGTCGAGGCGGGACCGGGATTCCCCCGGGAGGCCCCGTCGACGTGGATGATCAGGTGGGGCAGGGGGGACTCCCTCAGGAAATGGAAAAACCCGGGTGCAGCGCGTGCGATCCGCCACAATGCGGGTTCGATCCGCGCGCCGACCCGGGTCTTGCACGTGAGTGGACGCGGTCGATCAAGCGTGACCCGGATCTTCGCCGGCGCCGCTCGGGGCGCGTCCTGGACGTGACTGTGAACTTATCGACGCACCGGGCAGGGGGCTTGAGAAAAACCGTACGCCGGGCGCCGGGGCGGTTCGCGAACCCGAATCGGGCCATGCGTGATAGAGTGTCCATGGACGTCCTGAACGCCTGCGTGCGTCTGGCCAGGCCTTGACCCGCACCCACGCGCACGGCTGCAGACCGACCCCGGCGCGCGCAGGTCTTCAGGGCGTCCCCAATCGAAAAAGAACGGGCGGACGGCCGCTCCTGGATCTCACCCCTCCGCTCCGCGGAGTGTGGAAGACCCGGGGGAGGAAAGTCCGAGCTCCACAGGGCAGGGTGGTCGCTAACGGCGACCGGGGCGCGACGCGAGAAGCGCTCCAGGGACAGTGCCACAGAGACCAGACCGCCGATCGCCCGGGCCGCGAGGTCCGGGAGGAGGCAAGGGTGAAACGGTGGAGTAAGAGCCCACCGCCTGCACGGCGACGTGCAGGGCATGGCAAACCCCACCCGGAGGAAGGCCAAATAGGACGGCGTCCGAGACCGGCCCGGTCGAAGCCGTCGGGTAGGCCGTTCGAAGCGGCGGGCAACCGCCGTCCCAGATGAATGGCCGTCGCCGTCGTTCCGTGAGGAGCGGCGGAACAGAACTCGGCTTACAGCCCGTTCCAACAGGGGGGCCCGGCCGCAAGGCCGGGCCCCTCGCTGTTTCCGCGCTCGGTCCGGACCGGGGCTAGCCCTTGTCGACGCCCAGCTCGATCTCGAAGTCGAGATCCTTTCCGTCGCGGACCAGCACCAGCGGCACGATCTTGCGGGGCTGCAGCTTCTTCAGCGCGTTCCGCAGGTCCTTCGCCGTCGCAACGGGGGCTCCGTTGAACGACTTCACCCGGTCTCCCGGCTTCACGCCCTTCCGCGCCGCGTCGGAATCCTTGGTCACCTTCTCGACCACCACGCCGCTTCCGTCCTCGGCATCGCCATACGTCATTCCCAGCTTCGGCTTCCAGTCGGCGGCGCGCGGCTTCGACTCCGAGTCGAGCTTCAGGGTGAGTTCCACCGTCTCATCCCCCCGACGGACCTTCGCCTTGACTTCGGTCCCGCCCGGGAAGGTGTAGCAGACGCCGGTGAGGCGGAGCTGGTTGTGGACCCGGTAACCCTCGACTTCCGTCACCAGGTCCCCCGCCTTGAACCCCGCCTTTTCCGCGGTGGAACCCGGGAGGATCCCCTGGACCAGCGCGCCGGCGCCCTCCGGGTGGAGCTGCTGCGGGAACTGGAGCCCCTCGATCCGCCCGTGACGGACGTAGCCGCCCTTCTTCAGGACGCGCATGAAGTTCTTGATCTGGTTGATCGGGATGGCGAGTCCGATGCCGGTGTTGACGCGATTGCGGAAGCGGGTGTCGATGCGCCCGTTGATCCCGATGAGCTTGCCGTCGATGGTGAAGAGCGGGCCGCCGGAATTGCCGGGGTTGACGGCGGCGTCGGTCTGGATGGCGTCCGCGTAATTCTGCTGGAAGCGGTGCATGGCGGAGACGACGCCGAAGGAGACGGTCGGCTGGAAGTCCATGGAGCCGAGCATGAAGGGATTGCCGACGGCGATGACGCCCTCACCGGGGCGGATGACGTCGGAGTCGCCGAGCTCGACGTAGGGGAGGTCTTTGGCGTTCTTGATCTTGCAGAGGCAGATATCGCCGCTGACGTCGTAGCCGACGACTTCGGCCTTGTAGATGAAGCCGCCCGGGAGGGTGACCTGCCAGTCGGGGCGTTCGCCCGCGACATGGTGGTTGGTGAGAAACCAGCCGTCGCTGGAGATCAGCACCCCGGAGCCTCCGCCGACGAACACGAAGGCGGGGACGACCCTGGCGGCGGTGGATTCAATCAGTTTCTCCAGCCGGAGGGCGGCCTTCAGGGCATCGTCTTCGGCGCCGGCGTGGTGGTCTCCCTCCAGAAGCAGGGGAGGGGCGTCTTCGGCGCGGGCCGGCAGGGCGAGGGCGATCGCGACGAGGGCGGAGGTCAGGCAGCGGATCAGTGAGGTCATGGGGTTGGCTCCAGGGTTAGTTCGGGCGTTCGCCGAGCGTCGCGTCGATCACGATCTCCTCATCTCCCCGACGGACATCGAGCTTGATGGTGTCGCCGGGTTTCCGTTTCCGGATGACGGCCACGAATTCAGCCCAGTTCTGGACCTTCGTCCCGTCGATCCCCGTGATGACATCGCCCGGGACGAGTCCCGCGCGCGAGGCTCCCGAGTTGGGCTGGACGTTGGCGATGACGACGCCGCCGGTCGAGCCCTCGGCGGGGCCGACGCCGAGGAAGGGAGACTTGGGCTTCGTGATTTTCTCCCCGGCCTTGAGCTGGTCGAGGACTTCCCTGATCTTCCAGACGGGGGTCGCGAAGGAGACGCCCGAATTCTGGCCCCACGGGGACTGGAGCCGGACGTGGCCGACGACGCCGACGAGTTCTCCGCGGACATTGACGAGGGCTCCGCCGCTGTTTCCATAGTTCGTCTTGGCGTCGAACTGGATGGTCTGCTCGACGATGCCGGTGACCTGGAGCTCGACGCGATCCACGGTGCTGACGATCCCGCGGGTCGCGGTGGGGCTGGCGGGTTCGGGGGACCGGCCGAGCGCGAAGACGAACGCGCCGACGTGCAGGTCACCCCTGGCCCAGGCGATCGGTTTGAGGGTCAGGCCTTTCGGATCCACCTTGAGCAGCGCGAGATCCTTGGCCTGGTCCCACCCGACCAGCGAGCCGGGGGTTTTCGTTCCGTCGGCGAGGACGACCTCGATCCGGTCGATCTTCCCGTCCACGTTGAAGTACGACGTCAGGATGTGCCCCTCCGCGTCGATCAGCACGCCCGAGCTGTGCGTCTTCGGCCTCACCGTGTAGTTCGGATTCGAGGCCTGCCCGGGCTGGATCATCACGGGTGTCTTCGGGTCGTTCCAGGTCGCCTTGATCTTCAGGGCGACCGTGGACGCGTGCCCCTTCTCGATGGCCTGCGCGAACGCCTCCTGCGCCTTCTGCCACTCGGTCTTCGGTTCGTCCGCGAAGACGGCCGCGGGCAGAGCGAGGACGAAGGCGACCACAGCTGCATGGATCCGGTTCATTGCGTTCCCTTACATGGGGCCGAAGCCGAGGGTGATCTTGACCGTTTCTTCCTTCTTCCCGCGACGCACGGTGAGCTCCACCGCGTCGCCGGGCTGCTTCAGCCGGAGCGCCTTCTTCAGCGATTCGGCGGACTTCACGGATTTCCCGTCCACCTTCAGGACCAGGTCGCCGACCTGCAGCCCACCCCGCGCCGCGGGGGAGTTCTTCGTGATCGCGTCGACCACCGCCTCCTTCTCGCCGAGCGTCGCCCCCAGCCAGCCGGGCTCGTGCTCGGGATCCACCGGCGGGTCGACGGGCTCGGGGTCCTTCACCCCCTCCACCGTCAGATCCCCTTTGATCCAGCGCTGGACCTGCTCCTTCCACTCCATCTGCGGCACCGCGACGCCGAGCCAGCGCGTCTCGTTGTAGGACAGCGACATGATGCCGACGACCCGCCCGTAGGCGTCCACCAGCGGCCCGCCGTCCACGCCGGGATTCAGCGGGGCCGTCGTCTCGATCACGGGTCCCTTGTAGGTGCACCACTCGTACCAGGCCTTGCCCTCGAAGAGCTCCGAGATCCGGTAAAAGCCGCTGACCTCACCCTGCGCGATCGCCACCTGGTCGTCGTACTCCATCGAGTGCTGGCAGTTGCCGAACGTGTAGACCACATGGCCCAGCTTCAGCCGGCTCGAATCGCCCATCGGGACGCAGGGATACTTCCCGTCGGGAAGCCGGATCATCGCCACTTCAAGCCGGTCGCTTCCCGCCACGAACTTCGCCTCGATCCGTTTGCCTCCCTGGAAGCGGATCCAGACACGGGTCGCGTCGGCCGGGCAGACGGTGGTGGAGGTCAGGACGACGCCGTCCGGAGAGATGATCGTGCCGGTCCCGAACCAGGACATGTCGCGCCCATCCTTCTTCGACACGGCCTCGATCGACACGATCGCCGGGCTCACGCGCTTGTGCACTTCCTCGTGCGTCGCAAGGTTCGGATCGGCTTCGGAACTGCGGCAGGCCGCCAGCAGGGCGGCGAAGACAACAGCGGTCGGGGCTCTCATGAGCAGGCTCCTCAGCGGACACCGGGAACGGCTGTCCAGATTCTACGCGCCCGGATGCGCCCGCGTTGGGATTCCCGCGGGAATCCCTGAATTTCGGGACCGCGCCGGCCGATTCTGTTAGAAAATGGTCCACGCGATGAGCACCGAGGAAAAGATCGAGGTCCGCTGTCCCAAGTGCGACAACCGCCTGCGGTTCGCGCAGAAGTTCATGGGGCGGAACGGGCTGTGCCCGCTGTGCGGGGCGAATTTCCGGATCCAGCCCCCCAGCGCGTCGCAGGTGAATCCTCCGCCGCCGGCGGAGGACAAGAGCGAAGCCTGGAAGATCTCGACCTACTTCCGGAACACGCCGCCGAAGAAGTAGCGGGGGTTCAGGACTTCGCGGTGCCGCAGCTCGACGCCTTCGAGCAACCGGCGCACCCGGTCGGCTTCCCCTCGATCTTCCAGGCGGGAACCTTGTCGCCGGAGAGGGAGCGCCCGTCGAGGAAGGGGGAGGAGCCGCAGGAATGCGGGGAGGAGGCGGTCGCGGTGCCGCCGGAGGAGCAACCGCCGCTGGAGCAGCCTCCGCCTGTGGAACAGCCGCCCCCGGTCGAGCACCCTCCTTCGCTGCCGCACCCGCTGCTCTCGTCGACCTCCTCCTCGAACACCACGTCAATGCGCTGCAGGAGGACGTCCAGGATCCGGTTCAGCTGCCTCAGGGCCCGTTTGTCGCCTTCGCCGAGAAGGGCTGCGGCGGGCTGGAAGGGGACCCAGCGCGCCTCCTCGTAGGTGGCGCGGTCGAGCATGACCGTCTGGGGCGCCTCGATCCGCACGGCGAAGGCGCGCCCGCCGCCGATATCCATCACGCGCTCGATGCCCCGGAGTCCGTAATCGCCGGCGATCCGTGCGGCGGCGAGGGGGAGGGACTCGCGGTCCCTGACCTCGCCCCGGAACGGCTCGAACGCGTCCGCCCAGACGGCGCGGGGTCGCGCGACGAGGAACCACGGCACGTCGCCGAGCAGCGCGAACGGAAACACGGTGATGGTCATGCGGGGGAGTCTAGGGGAAACGGGGCCGGAGGGCGAGCGGGAAATCCCCGCGGTCCCGCAAAAAAAAAACGGGCCGGGGGATCGCCCCGGCCCGAGTGAACGCACACGTCAACGGGACAGAAGCACATCCCTCTCGTTGTCGCCCAGAACCTGCAGCTCCTTCGCGGGGATGTTGCCGGCGCTGCCCGCCTCGCGGTAGCGGATCCGCGATTCGTAGCTCCGGTCCACCAGCCCGTTGTGACGCGCGGCCAGGTCGCTCTTTCCGTCGCCCCGGTAGTCGCCGATCATCCGCTTCGTCCGCTTCAGGCCGTCCACGATCCACTTCCGCTTCTGGTCGGCCAGCATGAAACTCTTCCCCTCGTACGTCGTCATGAGCTCGAGGGTGTCCTCGATCTCCTTGAGGTTCCTGTCGATTTCAGCCGCCGCGTCGCCAGCCGGGACCGGACCCGGATCGACGGGCGGCGGGGTCGTCTCGGCAGATGTCTTGCGGCAGTGGAATTCCAGCGACAGCGAGGCCTTTTCGCTGTTCGGGAAGGTGACCAGCACCTCCACCGCGGACGCCGACTCCTTGAGCCAGCGGGCGTAGAAGACGCCGTCGAGGCGGACGATGTCCATCGCCGACGGATCGCTGACGGTGAAGTTCTTCTTCGGGTCGAGCTGGGCGATCGTGGCCGCGTCGAATTCCTTCCACGTCGTGCCGTCCCAGGAGTAGGACAGGTTGAGCGGAATCAGGCAGAGCCCGGTCTCGAGGCGGAAACGCGACTTGGACTTGATCCGCCCCGTCCCCTCTCCCTTGATCAGGGCCTTCAGGGAGTACTCGGTCTCGTCGAAAATCCCGCCTCCGGAAATGAGCTTCCGGACCGTGATCACCCCGATCGTCGGCTCTTCCCCGATCGTAATCGCGGCCCAGCCGTCGGGGGTCTGCGTGAACTCGAGCTGTTCGATCTTCATCTTGGACTTGCCGCCGGTCGTCGCGGCGTGGACTTCGAAGCGGATGTCCTTGCCGGGGGTCAGGGGCTTGACTTCGTCCAGGAAGACGATTTCGAGGCTGGACTGGGCGGTGGCGACGGCGGAGAGGGCGAGGACGAGGACGGCGGACAGCAGTTTCATGGACGGCTCCTTGGGGAACAGTGGCGCACCTGAAGGTCCGGCATCGTAAGGGGGGGGCGGAGTCGTGTCAAAGGCGGTCGGCGCCGTCCGGCCGCGTGCCCCCTCCGGCGCCCTGGGGGGTGCGGCGCTCGTCCTGGAGCCGGCTCGAATCCCATTGACGGCGCCCCCCGATTCCGGCGACCATGACGGGCTCGGAAGTCTGCAACTGGTTGCCGGTTCAAGACTTGTGCGGAGCGCGGGATGCCCCAGGGGCTCTTCATCGTCCTCGACGGACCCGACGGCTGCGGGAAGTCCACGCAGGCGGCGCTTCTCGTCGACCGCCTGAAAGCCGCGGGCCGCACCGTGGTTCACCTGCGCGAGCCGGGGGGAACGCCCGCCGGGGAGAAGATCCGCGGGATCCTCCTCGATCCCGCCGTCACCCTCGGCACCGCCGCCGAGACCTTCCTGTTCATGGCCGCCCGCGCCGAGCTCGCCCCGGTGATCCGGGACGCGGTCGGCCGGGGCGGCGATGTGGTCTGCGAGCGGTGGATTTCGAGCACGATCGCCTATCAGGGCGTCGCGGGCGGATTCGGCGCGGAGAACGTCGCCGCCCTTGGAAAGCACGCGATCGGCGCGCTGACCCCGGCGATCCTGATCCTCCTCGACCTCCCGCCGGAGGAAGGGCTGGCGCGCGTCCGGCGCGGGCTGGACCGGATGGAGCAGAAGGGAATCGCGTACCACCGGAAGGTGCGCGAGGGGTACCTCGAGGCGCGGTCGATGTTCCCCCGGGCCGCGCTCGTTGACGCATCGCGTCAACCGGACCAGGTCGCCGCCGAGATCGGGTCGCTCGTGGAGGCCCTCCTGTGAACTTCCGCGAGATCATCGGGCAGGACCCCGTCACCGCGTTCTTCCGGGGTGCGCTCAAGGAACACAGACTGGCCCACGCGTACCTGTTCACCGGTCCGGAGGGGGTCGGCAAGGGAACGTTCGCACGGGCGCTCGCCCGCCGCCTCCTCTGCAGAAACCCCGGGGACGACTCCTGCGGGCAGTGCGACGCCTGCCGCCGGTTCGACGCGGGGAACGAACTGCGGTTCGTCCATGTCACGCCTCCCACGGACAAGAAGGGCGTGCAGAAGACCGTGATCGACGTCGAGAGCGTCCGCGAACTCGCCGGAAGGCTGTCCTCGCGGATCGCAGAGGGCGAAACCCGCGTCGTCCTCCTCGACGATCCGGTCGGCGACGACGCCGCGAACGCGCTCCTCAAGCTGCTCGAGGAACCGCCCCCGGGCAACGTCTTCATCCTCGTCACGCAGTCGCCGGGGGCGCTTCCCTCCACCATCCACTCGCGCTGCCACAAGGTCCGGTTCCGCCCGATCCCGGACGCCCGGATTGCGGCGCGGCTTGTCGAGCGGTCCGGCGTGGCGGCGGAGGACGCGCGGTTCCTGGCGCGGCTCGCGCAGGGGTCGATGGGGAAGGCGGTGGCGTATGCGGAGGAGGGGTGGAAGGACCTGCGGGACCGGCTGCGCGGGGTGGCGGCGGGGAGGGCGAAGGATCCCGAGAATTTCGACATGGGAGAGGCCCTCGACGCGCTGATCAAGGAGGGGGCGGAGAGCGACGAGCCGGACGGCGCGGCGGGCGACCCCGGGGCGGCCGACTGGCGCAAGGGGCTCCGGAAGTCCCGGGAGCGCGCGCGCGGGTGCCTGGCGATCCTGTCGCTCTTCTACCGGGATCTCGTCATGATCCGGGAAAACGGGGCCGAGCCGGCCGATCCCGCGACGGCTGCGGAACTCGGCGCTATTCTGGAAAAGGTCTCGACGGAGCGGCTGCTCGACCGGCTGGAGACGCTTCTGGAAGCGGACGTCTACCTGAAACGAAACGCCAACGTGCGGCTCACGATCGAGTGGGCGCTGACGGCCTGAGAGGGAGGGACGAGGATGCTGGTGACGGCGAGGTACGGCGAGATGAGATATGTCGCGGATTTCACGTGCGACCTGGCCGGCGTGCGGCGCGGGACGCGGTGTGTGCTGACGACGGATCGGGGGACGGAGCTGGGCGAGATTCTGGTGACGAACAAGGAGCGGCCGATGACGTCGCGGCCGCGCGGGGAGGGGGAGAGGCGGTCCGAGTACGACAAGCCGGGGATTTCCGGGCATGTGCTGCGGGTGGCGACGCCGGCGGATCTCGAGGAGGCGCGGCGGCTGCGGCTGGAGGAGGAGGCGAAGGAGTACGACTACTGTGCGGCGAAGATCGCGGACCAGAAGCTGAAGATGCAGCTGGTCTGCGCGGAGCACCTGCTGGGCGGGGAGAAGGTGGTCTTCTATTTCCTGAGCGACGAGCGGATCGATTTCCGGGACCTGGTGAAGGATCTGCAGGGGCATTTCCGGGCGCGGATCGAACTGCGCCAGATCGGTGCGCGCGACTCGGCGCGGCTGGTCGGCGACTACAACACGTGCGGGCAGCAGCTCTGCTGCCAGACGTTCATCAAGGACTTCGAGCCGATCACGATGAAGATGGCGAAGACGCAGCGCACGACGCTGGATCCGGAGAAGATCAGCGGGCGGTGCGGGAAGCTGAAGTGCTGCCTGCGGTATGAGAACGACGTGTACATCGAGCTGAAGAAGCTGCTTCCGAACATCGGGGCGAAGGTGAAGACGAAGAAAGGTCCCGGGGAGATCGTCGACCAGAACGTGATTGCGCAGGAGGTGATGCTGCAGCTGGAGTCGGGGGAGTGGATCCGGTGCTGGGGGTCGGACGTGCTGGAAATCCTGACGCCGGGGAATGCGGATGCGCCGCCGAAGCGGCGTCCGCGGCTGCCGCCGCCGGGGTCGGACGACGACAAGCGCGGGGAGCGCGGGGCGCGGCGGG
>JABWAY010000101.1 GCA_013360825.1 Candidatus Brocadiia bacterium
CCGCCCGTGCCGCCCGACTCCACGGGCACGACCGTCGCCGAAGTCCGGCCCCCCGTCGACCCCGTCCGCCCTCCGCCGGATCCCGTCCGGCCCCCTCCTCCCGACCCTCTCCCCGCCCTCGCCCTGCCCGCCACCACATTCGACGCCTCGGTCATCATGCGCGCCGTCGTCGAACGAAAGCCCGCCCCCCTCGGAGACCTCAATGGCGACGGCCGCTGCGACGTCGCCGACGCCATGCTCGCCGCCCGCGCCGATGCGGAGAGGAGACGGCGATGAGCCGACTGCCGGCGTCGCTCCTGCTCCTCGCCTGCCTGGGATGCGCCGCCTCCCGCGAAAGCGCCACCGTCGAGTCCGCCCCGCGAACCGACCGGGACACGGGCCTGGCCGCCCCGGCCTCGGACCCCGTGGATATCACCGTGGACACCCCGGACGCCCCCCTCGGGTGCTACACCGTCGTCATCCTGTTCGACCCCGCCGCCGTGCAGATCGCCGCCATCGAGCCGTCCCCGGAATTCCGCGCCCCGGATTACTCGGAACACACCTTCCATACCGGCGAGGTCGTCCTCAGCGCCTACCAGCTCCAGCCCGCACCCCCGGGACGCATTCTCGTCGCCCGCATCCGCTTCGAGTCCCTCCACGGCGGACAGTCCCGCCTCGATGTCCGCCTGGAATCGCTCTACGACCCCGACGGCGTCCCCCTCCGCGGGCGCGCTCAGCCGTCCCGGACCCGGGTCCCCTGATTCCGCCGGAGGAAGTTGCTGCCTCCCGGGGCCGCACCCACGTAGAATCCCGCCCATGAGCGCCATCTCCTTCCTGAAGTCCCTCGATGTCTTCTCTTCGCTCTCCACCCCCTCCTTCGACCGCCTCGGCGCCCTCGTCCGCGCCCGGACCTACGCCGCCGGCGACGCGATCATCCGCCGCGGGGAGCCCGGAGACGCGATGTACATCATCCATCGCGGAGCCGTCCGCATCCCGATCCTCGACCCCGCCGGCCGCGAGAAGTTCGTCGCCGCCCTCGGCCCGGGCGATTTCTTCGGTGAAATGTCGCTTATGACCGGCGATCCCCGAAGCGCCGACGTGATCGCCGACGGGCCGACCGACTGCCTGATCATCGACAAGGAGATCTTCCAGGGCCTGACCCGACAGCACCCGGGTGTCAGCAAGTTCCTGACCCAGATTCTCGCCCGCCGCCTCTCCGAGTCCGACGTCATGTCCTCGAAGACCGTCGGCAAGTACCGGCTCCTCGGCGAAATCGCCCGCGGCGGCATGGGGATCGTCTACTCCGGGATGCAGACGTCCCTCAACCGCACCGTCGCCATCAAGATGCTCTCGCACGAACTCTCCCTCGACGAGGAGTTCGGCAAGCGCTTCCGCCTGGAGGCCCAAATCATCGCGGCCCTCAACCACGAGCACATCGTCAAGGTCTTCGACACCGAGTCGGCCTACGCGACCATCTTCATCGTCATGGAATACGTGGAAGGGACGCCGCTCTCCAAGTCCGTGGAAACCGCGGGGCACCTGACCTGGGACATGTGCCGCCGGATCATCGTTCAGACCGCCTCGGCCCTCCAGTACGCCCACGAACGCGGGATCGTCCACCGCGACATCAAGCCGGGGAACATCATCATCACGCCGGAGGGGAACGCGAAGCTCATGGACTTCGGGATCGCCCGCGTGGTCACCGAGCAGACCGAGAACGAGGAGGTGATCGGCACCGCGGAGTTCATGAGCCCCGAGCAGGTCCGCGGGAAAGGCGTCGACGGCCGGGCGGACATCTATTCGCTCGGGATCATGGCGTACAAGATGACGACCGGCCGGTGCCCGTTCGAGGACGCGGACCCCTACGTGATCCTGAAACGGCACCTGCGCGACCCGATCGCCCCGCCGAAGGACCTCGACCCGAAGATTCCGGCCGACCTGAACGCCTTCATCCTCAAGGCCGTCGAGAAGGACCCGGCGCGGAGGTACCAGAGCTGCAGCGAGATCGTGAAGGAGCTGAGCCAGCGTTCCTCCTCGACCGCCCCCCTGTCCCGGACGCTGCGGATGCTCGCCGTGGCGTGTCCGGCCGACCAGGAGGCGAAGGTGGAGGCGCTGCTCAAGCAGGCACGGGAGCAGGTCGTCAAGCTCCCGGGCGTGAGCGCGGCGATTCAGTCCCTGCCGGGGCTGTAACAGGCGGCCGGGACGCGCGCGGGGCGCGCGCGCAGGACGCCCGGCAGCCGCGATCCAGAATCTCCCGGGCCGATCGCATCCCCCGGCTCACGATCGCAAGCGGGCGCCGCGGTGCGACTACCGCCCCTCGGCCAGCCTCGACGCGAATTTCTCCGCCAGACCGGCCTCCCGGATCCGCTTCTGCGCACCCGCAACGTCGTACTCCTCGCGGTAGTAGGTCGCGCTCGGCTTGTCCATGTCCAGGATCATGAACGACGTCAGCGGACAGTGATCCCGCGGCTGCCCGACGCTCCCCGGATTCAGGAGGTAGACCCGGGAGAAGTCCAGCGGCATCTCGGCCGTCTTGTGAATCGGCCGGACGACCTGCCCGGGTGCGAACAGGCTGGTCAGGTGGGTGTGGCCGTGGAGAGCAACCCTGCACGCGGGGAACTCCTGCTGCAGGGCCCTCAGCGACCCCACCACCGCGTCGATCGTGAGCACATACTCGTCCTTGTGACGCGGCGAACCGTGGGTCATGAGGAAGAGATCGCGATGGAGCAGCCTGTTCTTCCACCCCTCGATGACCTGATACTGCTCGTTCTTCAGCTGGCCGCGCGTGTACTCGATCGCCTGCGCGGTCGAGTCCTTCAGCTCGTCGTCGATCTCCCCGACCACGTACCGCTCGTGATTCCCGCGGATCGTGACGATCTTCCGGTCGACGATCTCCTGCACGCACCGCAGCGGATCGGCCCCGTACCCGACCACGTCCCCGAGGCAGACGATCTCGTCCACCCTCTCCCCGTCGAGACGCGCCAGCGCAACCTGGAGCGCTTCCCAGTTCCCGTGGACGTCCGAGATGACGCCGAACCGCATGCCCGGCACTCTACCCGGCGGCGTTCGCGGGAGGAACGAAACGGGGGAAGCAAAACGGACGCGGCCGGCCGGGAGCCTGCCCCCGGCCGGCCGCGGGAATCGTCGTCCCGATTACTTTTCGAGAAGGACCTCGACGCGGCGGTTCTGCAGGCGCCCCGCGTCCGACCGGTTGTCCCCGCGCGGCCTCGTGTCCGCATAGCAGGCGATCGACAGGTGCTTGACGGCCACCCCGGCCGCCGCGAGTTCGTCGAAGACCGCCTTGGCCCGGGCGTAGGACAGGTCCCAGTTCGACTTCCACCCGCGGGAGTTCACGCGGATCGGCTGGTTGTCCGTGTGCCCCTCGATCCGGATCCGCCGTCCCGCGTGCTGGCTGCTCAGCACCTTCACGAGCTTCCCGATCGCCGACTTCCCCGCCGCCGTCAGCACCGCCTGCCCGGAATCGAACAGGATCCCGCCCTCCAGGACGACCGCCGTCCCGTCCGACCGCTCGTCCACCCGGAACCCCGCTTCGGCCAGCGCCGCCGCGGGACGGGACGGAGGGGCCTGCACCACCCGCTCGACGACCACCTCCTTCGGCTTCTCGGCCAGCCGGTTTCTCATGTCCGAAATCGTCGCCTCCTTCTGCGCCATCCGGGAGCGGAGCTCCTGGTTCTCCGCTTCCATCGCGGAAATCTGGTCATCGCGCTGGGCCAGCTGGTCTTCCAGCTCGCGGGAGGAACAGCCGGCGGCGGCGATGCCGGCGAGGAGGAGGGCGGTGAGGCGAGGGAGGGTGCGCATGGGGATCCTCTGCGGGAGAAGAAAGGAGTGTCTCCCGATACATCGGCAGGGGCGCGCCCCGTTCTTGAGGGGGAAAGCTCAGCCGTGGAGGGAAACGGCGAGGCGTTCGAGCAGGCGCGGGTACTCGACGAAGACGAAGGTCTCGATGCGTGCGTAGGTGAAGAACATGGCGAGGGCGCCGAGGGCGAGGTAGGGGCCGAACGCCAGGTAGTGATCGGGTTTCGACCCGTCGCGCCGGACGAGCGCCAGGAGACGCGCCCCGACGAGCTGGGAAACGCCGGCGACGGAGCCCACGCAGCAGGCGATGAGGAAGACGAACAATGCCGCCTTCCAGCCCAGGAGCCCGCCCACGAAGGCCATGAGCTTCACGTCGCCCAGCCCCATCGCATCCTTCCGGAAGACGGCCTTTCCGAGCACACCCACGATCCAGATGCCCGCCGCGCCCACGGCGGCGCCCACCAGGGAAGCCAGAAGCCCCTCGACCGGCTCCCAGCCCGCCGGAAGGACGGAGGGGACGGCGGTGTGCGGATGGAGACGCAGCACCGGCCGGTGGAGCCAGGGGAAGGCCAGGGACAGAAGCGGGGCGAGTGCGGCGCCCGAAAGGGTGATCTGGTCCGGGATGATCTGGAACTCGAAATCGACGACCGTGGACACGATCATCGCGGAGACGAACGCCGCCGCGATTCCGAACCACGCCAGCCGGATCCACCCCGCCGGCTCCGAGCCGGACCAGGGCCCCAGGACGCCGTCGAGCCATGTGGCGGGGGTCTCCACCGCGATCCTGGCGCAGACCGCGAACGCCGCCGCGGTGATCGCCTCCACGAGCGGATACATCGCGGAGATCGGGGCGCGGCAGCCCGAGCACCGTCCGCGCAGCGCGAGCCACGAAAGCACGGGAATGTTCTCGTACCAGCGGATCCCGTGCCCGCAGTGGGGACACCGCGAATGCCGCGGATGCGCCACCGTCATGCACCGGCGCGGCATCCGGTAGATGCAGACGTTCAGAAACGAACCGATGGTCGCGCCCAGCGCCGCCGCGCTCACGATCCAGAACGCATCCGGTACGCCACCGGCCACCCCCGACCTACCCTTCCTTCAGCGACAGCCCGTACTGCGCCAGCTTCTGCTTGATCTCGTTCAGCGATGTCGTCCCGAAGTTCTTGATCCCGAGGAGCTCCTTTTCCGACCGGAGCGTCAGGTCCGCGAGCACCGAAACGCCCAGCGATTCCAGAGCCTTCTTCGCGCGGGCGCTCCACTCGAACTCCGCCACCGGCTTCTGGAGAACGTCCTCCTTCGGCTTCCCCTGCGTCGGCAGCGGCGACGGGATCTCCGGCGGATTCGCGGCGTCGATCCCGGTCTCGCCGGGACGCGCCAGCCGCAGCCCCTTCTGCTGCAGCAGTTCCTTGATCTCCTTCAGCGACGTCTCACCGAAATTCCGCATCGTCATGAGCTCCTCCTCCGTCCGGCGGACGAGGTCGCCCAGGTTGAGCACGTTGATCTGCGTCAGGCAGTTCCGGCTCCGGACGGAAAGCTGGAACTCGGAAATCGGGGTCGAGAGCAGCTTGCCCCACCGGTGCTCGCGGCGCTTGGCGTCCTCGTCGTAGTACATGGAGAGCGAAGCGCGCGCGTCGCGGTAGTAGAGCTGGGCGCGCTGGTGGTTCGGGTACACATCCAGGACCTGCTCGTAGCAGTCGGAGGCGCGCATGTAGTCGCCGCGGTCCTCGTACATCACGCCGAGGTTGATGAGCGAGGCGACACGCGGCGGCTTCATCGTGCGGAGGCGTTCATAGACCTCCAGCGCCTCCTTGTCCTCGCCGCGCAGGTCGTGATTGTAGGCCAGGCGGAACAGGGTCGGTTCGTGCTCGGGGTTCAGCTCGAGGGCGCGGCTGTAGTGCTTTTCCGCGTCGGCGTACTGCCCCGTCAGGTCGCAGCACATGCCGGCGTGGCAGTGAAGGTCCGCCTGCTCGCCGTGCGCCTTCTGGGCTTTCGGGATCGCGGCGAGGACTTCCTCGTGGCGGCCGAGTTTTTCCAGGATTTCGAATCTCAGGACTTCGACCGCGAGGGCGTCCGGCGCGGGGAGATCCTGGGCGCGGAGCTTGTCCGCAAGTTCCAGCGCCTGTGCGGCATCGCCGGCCTCGAGCTGCGCGTGTGCGCCGACGAGAAGGGCTTCCTTCGAGGGGCGCGCATGGGAGAGGGTCTCGGCTGCGTCGCGTGTGCGGCCGAGGATCCACTGGCCCGTTGCGCGGCGGGTCTGGCCTTTGGATTCGCCGAGCTTTTTCTCAAGGTCGAGATCCTTCCCCTCGACGATCCGCACGAGTTCCGAGCGGTTCAGGATCGAGGAATAGGTCTCGCGGCGCGCTTCAAGGATCTGGGTGACGGTCAGGTCTTCTTTTTCGAACAATTCGCGGAGACGCGAAAGGGTGCCGGCTTCGGCCATTGCTGAGAGTCCCTCCAGGGAATCGGTCGGCGAGGAGAAGAGCCCGGTAGGGTATTTGCATGGGGGAGGGGTGTCAACTCTTTCTGAGAATTGCGGGGGGAATTTTCGCGCCGCGGGGGCGATGCGCCGGAGGCCGATCGCCCGGACCGGGCTCCGCCACCCCGCTCGCCGGGCCGGGAGGGTCCGCGCCCGACGGGCCCGTTCAGCGCGCGGCGGCCCGCGTATCCAGCCAGTCCCGGAGGCCATCCCCGAGCAGGTTGAATCCCAGGATCGCGAGGGATGCCGCGACGCCGGGCGCCAGGACGACCCAGGGGTGCGAAAGCACGTACTCCCGCGCGGAGGCCAGCATCGTCCCCCACTCCGGTGCATCCTTCTCGACGCCGAGGCCGACAAACCCGAGCCCCGCGGCCTCCAGGATCGCGGTTCCGATCCCGAGCGTGGCGAGAACGATGATCGGCCCCGCGATGTTGGGAAGGATGTGCCTCAGGACCACGCGGAGGCGCGAAGCGCCGAGGGCCCGCGCCGACAGGACGTAGTCCAGGGAGCGGACCTGCAGGACCGAGGCGCGGACCTGCCGGGCGTAGACCGGGACGTTCACGGCAGCGACCGCGAGCATCAGGTTCGTCAGGGACGGGCCGAGCACCGCCATGATCGCCAGCGCGAGGAGGATCCCGGGAAACGCGAGCAGGACGTCGACGCAGCGCATGAGAACCAGGTCCACAACGCCCCCGCACTCCCCCGCCGCGAGACCGAGCGGGACGCCGACGGCCAGCGCCGCCCCGACGCTCAGCAGCCCGATCAGCAGGGACAGGCGCGAACCATGCAGCACCCTCGAGAGCACATCCCGTCCCAGTTCGTCCGTTCCCAGCCAGTGCCCCGCCGCCGGCGGCTTGAGCCGCTTCGTCTGGTCAATCTCGCGCGGCTCGCGGGGCGCGAGCCCCGCGAACACCGCGGCGCCCAGATAGAGAAGCACGAGCAGCGCCCCGGCCCGCGCCGTCCGGCTCGACCACAGCCTCAGGAGGGACCTGCGCCACTCAGGCATGCGCAATCCTCGGGTCGATCCGCGTGTACAGCAGGTCCACCGCCAGGTTCACCGCCACGAAGGTCGCCGCGATCACCAGGATCGCCCCCTGGATCCCCACGAAATTCTGCTCGGAAATCGCCCTGACCAGGTACTGCCCCACCCCGGGCCACGCGAACACGCTCTCCGTCAGCACCGCCCCCCCGAGAAGCGTCCCGTACTGGAGACCCAGCGTCGTCACGATCGGCACCAGCGCGTTCCGGAGCGCATGCTTCAGCACCACCGTCCTCGACGGCAGCCCCTTCGCCCGCGCCGTGCGGATGTAGTCGCTCGTCAGCGTTTCGAGCATCGACGCCCGCGTCAGCCGCGCGATGACCGCCATCGGGATCGTGGCGAGCGCGCAGGCGGGCAGGAGGAGGTGCCGCAGGTGCTCCGCCGCGATGCCGGGTTTCCCGGCGAGAAGCGCATCGATGAGGACCATTCCCGTCCGCGACGGCTCGAATTCGACGTCGAGCGGGAGCATCCCGCCGCCGGGCAGGCGCCCCTGGAACGCGACCAGGAGGACCATTCCCAGGAAGAAGACCGGGACACTGACCCCGACCAGCGAGACCGTCATCACGGCCAGGTCGAGCAGCGAGCCGGGCCGGAGCGAAGCGAGGATTCCCAGCCCGATCCCGCAGATCGCGGCGATCAGGAGCGCAGCCGTCGCGAGCTCCACGGTTGCCGGCACGGCCTGACGGAGCTCCTCGGCGACCGGCACCCGCGTCTTGTACGACCTCCCGAGGTCGCCCCGCGCCACGCCGCCCAGCCAGCTTCCGTACTGGACCAGGACCGGACGGTTGAAGCCGTACTCCTCCCGGATCCGCTCCAGCGTGGCCCGGGGCGCCTTCTCCCCCGCGATCGCGACCGCCGGATCCCCTCCCGCGTGCGCCATCGCGAAGACCAGCAGCGTCACGCCGAACAGCGTCGGCACCGCCATCAGCACACGGCGCGCGATCAGTGTCCCCGTCATTTCTTCAGCGACACGCCCTTCAGGCGCACCAGCCCCATCGGATGCAGCACATACCCCTCCACGTTCGCCCGCACGGCCGCGACGTTCGGCATGTACACAAGCGGGAGGATCGGCGCGTCCTCGAAAATCCTCTCCTGCGCCCGGCGGTACAGCTCGGCACGCTTCTCCGGCGCCGTCTCCCGCTGGGCCCGCGACACCAGGTCGTCGAACTCCGCCGACCGGTAGCGGGCGTGGTTCTGGTCGGGGATCGCGGAAGAATGAAACAGCGTAAACAGGAAGTTGTCCGGGTCGCCGTTGTCCGTGATCCAGCCGATCAGCGCGATGTCATGCTTCCCTTCCTTCAGCTCCCCGACATACAGCCCGCCTTCCCACGGAGGACTCAGGAGGCGCGGTTTCAGCCCCGCCGCCTCCAGGCGCTGCTTCACCACCGCGCCGACGTTCGCCGGATTCGGCACGTAGCCGCGCGGATTCGGCATGACGTACAGATCGAGCTCCTTTCCCGCAACCCCGAGATCCGCCAGCGCCTTCTTCGCCCCGGCGGGATCGTACGGCCGGTCCTGGATCGAGCCGTTCCACCCCCAGATGGTCGGGGGAAGCGGGTTGACCGCGGGGGTCCCGGCGCCGCTGTAGGCGAGCGCGATGATCTCCTTCTTGTCGAGCGCGGAGGCGACGGCCCGGCGGACTTCCGGGCGGTTCCACGGTTCGCGCTCGGTGTTGAAGGCGAGATAGGAGAAGTTCATGCCGGGCTCCAGCAGCAGCCGGAGCGACGCCTCGGCGCGGACGCCGTCGAATTCCGACGGCGAGACCCCGTCGATGATGTGCAGCTCCCCCGCCTTGAGCCGCTGCAGCCGCACGCTGTTCTCCGGAATGACCGCGAAAATCACCTTCGCGGCCTTCGGAGCCCCGCCCCAGTGCCCCGCGTTCGCCTCCAGGACGATCTTCTGGTTCGGCGCCCAGCTCCCGAACCGGAACGGACCGGTCCCGACCGGGTGCCGGCCGTAATCCGACTTCCACTGACCCACCGCCGCGGGGCTCGAGATCGACGCCGGAAACATCGCGAGATTCGCCAGGAAGGCCGCGTTCGGAGCCTTGAGCGTGAACACCACCGCCGCGCCTCTCGCCTCGCAGCCCTCGATCCCCTCGTAGAGGAACCCGTACGGCGGCTCCCCCATCCCGTGCCGGTCGGGGGACTTCGAATCGAGCAGCCGGCGGAAATTCCAGGCGATCGCCGCCGCGTCGCAGGCCGTCCCGTCGTGGAACTGCACCCCCGGACGGATCGCGAACTCCCACGACAGCCCGTCCGCCGACGCCGTCCACGACGTCGCCAGCGCCGGTTCCACCCGCGTCGTCCCCGCCTCGAACGCCACCAGCGTGTCGAATATCTGCGACACCACGTTCACGCTCTCCCCGTCCTCGATCGCCTGCGGGTCCAGACTCTTCGAGTCCGCCCCGCGCCCGTAAACGATCGTGCCGGTCTCGACGGAAGGGTCCGATTTTCCGCACCCCGCCGCACAGACCGCCGCCAGGAGACCCAGGACCGCCGTTCGCATCCGCTTCATTTCGGAGCCCTCGAATCCTTCCTCCGCCGCGCCTCGAACACCACCCGCAGCGGCACCTCCGCCAGAGGCAGGTTCTCCCTCAGCCGGTTCACCACGTACCGGCGGTACTCCTCAGCAAACCATTCCGGACGGTTGACCACCAGCACGAACGTCGGCGGGTAGACGTGCGACTGCTTCGCAAAATAAATCTTCGGAAGCTTGGACCGCGCCGCCGGGGCGTGCCGCTGCACGGCCGTCTCGATGATCTTGTTCAGGAAGCTCGTCGGGACGCGCGTCCCCGCCTGCTTGTGCAGCTCCCAGGCCATGTCGAGCAGTTCGCGCAGGTTGAACCGCTTCAGCGCCGACGTGCAGACGATCGGCGCGAAGGTGAGCCCCGGGAGCACGTCGTCGTAGTACTCCCGGTACTCCTCCGGCTCCTTCCGCGCCGCCGTCGCCAGGTCCCATTTGTTCAGGACCAGGATCACCGGCTTCCCCGCGTCGATGATCGCCTCCGCGACCTTCTTGTCCACGATGGAGGCGGACTCGGAGGCATCGACCAGGAAGAACACGACGTCGCACCGGCGCAGGGCGCGCTCGGTCCGGACCCGGCCGAAATGATCGATCGGGTCCTCCATCCGCTTCCGGCGCAGCCCCGCCGTGTCGATCAGGGTGACGCGGCGTCCGTCGATATCCATGCGGACGTCGACGGAGTCGCGGGTCGTGCCCGGCGTGTCGGTGACGATCACGCGCGGTTCGCCCGCGAACGCGTTGACCATCGTGGATTTCCCGGTGTTGCGGCGGCCGATGATCGCGACGCGGAGGCCGACGCCTTCTTCCTCCTCCTCCCCCGTGCAGCGCTTTTCCGGCGGCAGGGCGGCCTGCACCGCCTCGGCGAGATCGTCGAGTCCGCGGCGGGTGCGGGCGCTCGTCACCTGCGGCTGCCCGAACCCGAGGGCGAAGAACTCGGCCTCCTGCGACTGCGTGCGCTCCGCGTCGGCCTTGTTGGCGACGACGAGCACGGGGACCTTCGCGCGGCGGAGGCGCTCGGCGATCTTCCTGTCGGGCGCCGTCAGGCCGTCCCGGATGTCCACGACGAACAGAATCAGGTCCGCGTATTCGAGGGCCAGCTTGACCTGGGCCTGCGCCTGCTTCATCACCTCGTCGTCCGGCTCATCGACGATGCCGGCGGTGTCCATGGCCTCGAAGAGGACGTTTTCACGGCGGACGAGGGCGGTGACGCGGTCCACGGTCGTCCCGGGTTTCGGCGCTTCGATCGAGACGCGGCGCCGCACGAGGGCGTTGAGGAGGGTGCTCTTGCCGACATTGGGGCGGCCGACGATGGCGACGAGGGGGAGGCGCATGGGTAGTTGTTGAAGCCGCGCGGGGGGTCCGGGTGTATGGAGAACGGGGGCCCGCGGGGTCCGACAGTGTCCCCGGGCGCGTAGCCGTTGCAAGTACTTTCCGTATCCCTATAATGGAAAAGAGCTTGCGGTTCGCAACCCGGAGGCAGGTCGCGGGTTCCAACTGCACCCATGCGCATGCCGACAGAACCCGCCGCCAGCCCCGCTTCCCCGGAATCCCCCGGCGCCTACCTCTATTGCCGCCCGTGCGGCAGCAAGGTGCGCGCCGTCGGATGGCGCCCCGGAATGCCCGCGCGCTGCCGGAAATGCGGCGGCGAACTGCTCCCCGCCGGCGATGCCACCGTCACCCTCCAGGCCGCAGACCCCCTGGTCGGCCAGACCCTGGGCGGCGTCCGGATCGAGTCCCGCATCGGCGCGGGCGGCATGGGATCGGTCTACAAGGGATCCCATCTGGCGCTGGACAAGACCGTCGCACTCAAGATTCTCCCCCCGGAAATGATGCGCCAGAAGACCGCCCTGGAACGCTTCCAGCGCGAAGCCCGGGCCGCCGCACGGCTGGAACACCCGAACATCGTGCAGGTGCTGAACGTCGGCCACGACGGAGGTTGCCACTTCATCGTCATGCAGTACATCCCCGGGGAATCGCTGGCCAGGATGGTGCAGCGCCGCGGGGCGATTCCGTGGCGCGAGGCGCTTGCGCTCGTCCGGGATGCGGCGCGCGGGCTGGAGCGCGCGCACCAGCAGGGAGTGATTCACCGCGACATCAAGCCGGACAACATCCTGGTCCCGCCGGACGGTCCCGCGAAGGTCGCGGATTTCGGCCTTGCCCGGACGCTGGACTCGAACCTGAGTCTCTCGCAGACGGGCCAGATCATGGGAACGCCGGACTACATGTCGCCGGAGCAGGCGCAGGGAATGAAGACGGACGGGAGAAGCGACATCTATTCCCTCGGGGCGACGTTTTATTTTCTGCTCACGGCCCGCCGCCCGTTTACGGCCGAGACGCCCATCGCGGTGATCATGAAGCACGTCGGACAGCCGCCGGAACCGGTGCGGGAGGTCAACCCGGGGGTCCCGGAGTCGGTTGCGAACATCGTGCACAAGATGCTCGCGAAGAACCCGGAGGATCGATTTGCCGGATGCGGGCCGCTGATCGCCGCGCTGAACGAAGCGGAGTCCGGGGGCACACCGGTCCTCGCGACCGATCTGCCCCGGTCCCGGCCGGTGGACGCGGGAAGCTCCGGCCCGTCGCAGATCGTGCTGGAGGCGGGAACGTCTTCCGTCAGCGCCTTCTTTCTCGCGGGCGCCGGCGTCGCGGCAGTCGTCCTCCTCGCGGTGATCGTGATCGCGATGGTCCGCGCCCGGAATGCGCCGGCCCCCGCGCAGAAGCCGCCGCCGGGGCACGCCGGGAATCCGCCGCCCGCCCC
>JABWAY010000102.1 GCA_013360825.1 Candidatus Brocadiia bacterium
GCGAAACGCGGGCGCTCGCGGCGCGCTACCGGCGGCGCGCGGCCGTGAGCGCCGACTGGAGCTCGACCTGAGCCGGGTCGAACCGGCTCGGAGACTGTTCGCGGAGGCGCTGGAGGTCATCCGCGCGGTCGGCGAACGGCACAGCGAGGGGACGACCCTCGGCTACATGGCGAGCCTCTGCAGGGAAACCGGGCAGCTCCGCGGGGCCGAGGTGCTCTACCTGGAGGCGCTGGCGATCCACCGCGAAACGCAGAACGTGCGGCTCGAGGGCCAGGCTCTCATGATGCTCGCACGACTCCGGCTGGCCCGCGGCAGGATCGACGGAGCCCGGTCGGCGTGGCGGGAGGCCGCCGTGGTCGTGCGGAAGGCGGGAGGCCCGGCGGAACTGGCGCGCAGGACCCGGGAGATGCAGGCCGAGTGCGCCGCGGCGGGGGTGGACGGCGTGGTGTGAGCCGGAGTGGCGCGGTCGGGAGACGGCGCTCAACCTTTCGCGCCTCGCCCCTTGCCGTGCAAGCGGCACAGCGCGGCCTGACAGAGTGCAGGTGTCTGGATCTGTCGGATGGCGATGGCGTTGAGGCGTTTGAGCCGGTCGCCCTGTGCGAGTTCCATGAGGCGGTTGAGGCCCACCGGGCTTCCTATTGTGGCGAATCCGCCGCAGTTAAACCGAGGTTGTGGACCGTTTTTCCCAGATGCCGAGAAACTCCGGCATGCGTGAATCGCGAAGGGAAGCGGTCCGAGTACGTTCGCGGCGCGCCCGGGGCAGCGTGGAAGGGGCCCACCGCAATCCCGCACTACCACCCTTCGAGGATGCTCCCCAGGGCATCGACCCCGACGCTCCTCACCCCGGGGAGCAGCGACGCCGGCTTCGCGGCCTCCCCGCCCGCGGAATGGACCAGGTACGGGCGGCAGTCGTGAGGGCGGACGCTTTTCGCCAGCGCCGCGAGCGACCGTGCCAGGTCCGGCCTCGGGGTTCGGGTTGCCTTGGCCTCGAGCAGGAGCAGCTTCCGGTTCCCGAGGTCCACGACGAAGTCCACCTCGAGTCCCTGCTGGTCGCGGAAGCAGTAGAGATTCCGTGAACGACCCCGGTTCAACCGGTACTTGAGGATCTCCGATGCGACGTAAGATTCGAAGATCGCGCCCCGGAACGGGGAGACCTTGAGCGCGGCGGCGCTGGTGATCCCCAGGAGATGGCAGGCCAGGCCGGAGTCGACGAAGTAGATCCGGGGAGACTTGACGAGGCGCTTACCGAAATTCTCATAAAACGGCGGGATGAGCGCGATCTGCCCCGTGACTTCGAGAATGCCGAGCCACTCCGTGATGGTCGGGACCGAGACGCCCAGAGGCGCGGCGATGTCCGTCCTGTTCAGGAGGGTGCCGCAGCGGCTCGCGACGAGGGCCAGGAAGCGCCGGAAGGTCGCCAGGTCGCGGATCGAGCTGACGGCGCGCACGTCCCGTTCGAGGTAGGTCTGGATGTACGAACGGAACCAGCTCTCCGAGGCGGCGGGACTGGAAAGCACCTCGGGGTATCCGCCGAGATGCGGCGAGACCCGCGGGGATTCTTCGTGCGACAGCGGAAGCAGGGAGAACACCGCGGCGCGCCCCGCCATGGACTCGGTCACTCCTTTCATGAGCGGAGCTTCCTGTGAGCCGGTGATCAGCCAGCGGCCGCGAAGCCGCGGATGGGCGTCGATCCTGGCGCGGATGTAGTTGAACAGGATGGGGAGGTTCTGGATTTCGTCGAGGATGACCGGCAGCCGGAGGTCGTCGAGGAAGCCGGACGGATCCGCCCGGAAGCGGGCGACGACGTCGGGATCCTCCAGAAGCACGTGCGTGGCGCGGGGAAAGAGGTGGCGGAGAAGCGTGGTTTTCCCCGCCCGCCTCGGACCGGTCAGGATGAGGGCAGGGAACCGGCCGGCGGCTTTGAGAAGCTCCGGGCCCAGGCTGCGGAGGGCGTATCTCATGTTGAGTATTCTAAACTTGCACTTTAGAAAACTCAAACGCATTCCGCCCGCCCCGAGCCCGGGACGGGGCTCGGCAGGCATGACCCGTATCCCTGTTCCCTCTCCTCCCCCCGCACGGATCCCGTAAGATTCAGTCCCGTCCCCCCGGCGTTCTCCCTGATCCCATCCCGGAGCCCGTCCGATGCGATCCCTCCTCGGCACGTTCCTGACCACGCTGGCGCTGCTTTCCCTCGAGGTGTTCGGGTCTCCCGCGTTCGCCGGCATGGTGGCGACCCCGGCGGCGGATCCTGACGGCACGGCGGCCCGCGCGGCCGCGCTGGAGGGTCTCGGCGCCCCCGCGACGGGCGCAGTCCTCGCGGCCCTGCCGACCGTCGACCTCCTGGCGCTCGCCGGCCCCTCCGGCCCTTCGCTTCGCGCGGGAAGCGATGCCGGGGTCGCGCTGCTGGTCATCGGCGTCGTCGTGCTGTTCGTGGTCGTGATCGTCGTCGTGGTGATCATCGACCGCGTGAGGCGCCACCGCCGGCACCTGCGGGAGATCCCGCACTGAGATCGGCCGGGCGGCGCCGCTCAACGCCGGCGGCGCTTCGCCCCCGCCGCCCGGAACTCGAGGAAGTACTGGTGCGGCAGAAACCGCTTTGCGGCGACCTGCGCCAGCCCCGCCGCCTTGAGCTCGGCGCGCACCGTCCCCGGCGACAGTTTCATCGCGTCCGGCGGTCCCACCGGCAGGTCCCCCTTCTTGAAGTCGATCACGACAAGCCGCCCGCCGGGGGCGAGGCAGGCCGCGAGGCGTCTGAAATACGCCGGACGCGCTTCGAGGTGGTGATAGACATTCGCGACGAGGACGAGGTCGACGGGTTCGGGGAGAAGCGGGTCCCCGGCGGCGGACGCGTGGGCGGTCAGGTTCGGGAGGCCTTCGCGCGCGGCCCTGGCCTTGAGGTGTTTCACCATGTTGGGCTCGAGGTCGACCGCCCAGACCCGGCCGGCGGGGACGGCGCGCGCGAGGCGCACGGCGAAGTACCCGGTGCCGGCGCCGATGTCGGCGGCGCGGGCGGTCGGGGGGAGCGCGAGGGCGCGGACGACCGCGTCGGGTTTCTGCCAGGCGTCGCGTTCGGGGCCCTCGAACAGTTCGAGCCAGCGGTCGACGTCCGCGAACGAGTGGCCGTGGTGGCCGGGGCCGCCGCCGTGGCGATGGCCGTGCCGGTGGGGGGAACCGGAAAGTTCCGGAGTGTGCTGCCGGTGGGGCGGGAGGAAATTCTCCCCAGAGACCACGCTCTGGCCGGTCCGGCGCTCCAGATCGATCCGCGCCCGTTTCGCGAGCTGCCCGCCCGTTCTGGCCGCGGACGCATTCTCCTGCATCCCCGTCGCTTCGTGCGTCTCCGCGATCTGCCGCGTCGAGAGCTCGGCGAGCGCCGTAAAAATCAGCTCCGCTTCGCTCATGTGGTCGCGCAGGTTCTGAGTCTCGAGACCCTTCAGGCCCTTGTGCTCCTTCACACTCACCCCCGACCACTCCTGGTGAATGATGTTCGTCAGGATCGCAAACTCCTCGCCCTTCTTGATCGCGTGGCCCGCCCAGTAGTCCGTCAGCTTGTTCCGCGTCTCCTGCCCCGTCATCCGCTGCTGGATCCACTTTTCGCTGCGCCCGTGTTTCCGCCACGTCTCTCGTGCGCGTTCGAGCGACAGCGCCGGGTCGGCCATCTCCTGCATCCGCTCGCTTCCCACCCGGGCCAGCCACACCTTGATCGGCTCGGCCTTCGGGCTGGGAACCGACTGGATGAGGCGCAGAAGCGTCTCCGCCGTCGCCACGTCGGTCAGGTAGGACTTTCCGTCTGCCGCAGGGAGTTTCAGTCGGTTACATTTTGTAACCGACTCGCTTCCTTCCTTCGCCAGCCGGTTTTTCAGGACCTTCCAGTAATTCCGCGCCGCCTGGAAATCCGCCTGCTGCGTCAGCGCCTGCACGACGTCGACCACGGAGAACCACCAGGTCTCCGTGTCCTCGTCATAGACCCGGCGGATGGCGCGGCCTTCGAACGTCGCGGGGGGCTGTGGCATGGGCTGGATGATACGAAGCGGCCGCGCGGGGGCACAATCCGTCGACGGGCGGGGACCGTACTCGGGCTCAGTTCCCCGCGGTCGCGGCCTTCAGCTTCTCGATGAACTCCTGCGGCCCGAGGTGCCCGGGGAGCCGGGCAACCTCCGTCCGGTCGGCGCGGAGAAGAATCGTGGACGGAAACGCCGTGACCTTCAGGCTCCCGAACGCGTCCGGCTGGTGCTCCTTCTCGATCCGGACGGGAATGAAGCGTTCGCGGACGAAGGCGTCGACCGCGGCGTCGGACAGCGTCCCGCTGTCCATCCGGAGGCAGGCGAGTCAGTACTCGGACCCGGCCTTGACGAGGACGAGCTTGTTCGACCCCTTCGCCTCCGCCAGCGCCTTCTCGAGATCGCTTCCCCACGCCGTCAGATGCGCGGGGTCGGGCTTGAGGACCTTGAGGGCGACGACGTAGCCGCCGAAGGCCAGGACGAGGAGGCCGAGGATCCCGAAGCCGATCCGTCGGCGCCAGCTGCGTGGTTTGTCGCTCATGGACGCAGTCTAGGGGCGGGGCGCGGGGGGCGTCAACGGCGGCGGGGAACCGTGCGCCCGGCCGGCGGCCGAAACCCGGTTTCCTGACCCGCACCATTCCCGCGCGGTTATCCTTCCGGCCGGCGGGGACGACTGTGGCCCTGACCGCTGCCGGAATCGACGGACCGAGGAGGACCCTCTGATGGCCAACGGGACAGCGGGGGCGGCCGCCGGCGACGGCAAGCTCGGGACGTTCGGCGGCGTCTTCGTCCCGAACGTCCTGACGATCCTCGGCGTCGTGATGTTCCTCCGGATCGGGTGGGTCGTGGGGTCCGCGGGGATCTGGCACGCGCTCGTGATCCTCGCGATTGCCAAGGGGATCACGATCCTCACGTCGCTCTCGCTCTCCGCGGTCTCCACCAACACGCGGCTCGGGGCGGGCGGGGCGTATTTCATCGTCTCGCGGAGTCTCGGCCCGGAGGCGGGGGGCAGCGTCGGCCTCCCGCTCTACTTCGCGCAGGCGATCTCGGTCGCGTTCTATCTGGTGGGGTTCAGCGAGTCGCTGCAGCTCCTGCTGCCGCAGGCCGATCCGCGCCTCGTCGGCTGCGTGGCGCTGGCCGCGTTCATCGGCATCGCGTGGTTCGGCGCGGGGATCATCGCCCGCACGCAATACGTCATTCTCGCGGCGCTGGCGCTCTCCCTCATTTCGTATTTCGCGGGGTTCCCGCTCGTGGAGGCGCCGCCGGCGACGCTGACGCCGGCGTATCCCGCGGGGCACGGGTTCTGGACGGTCTTCGCCGTCTTCTTTCCGGCGGTCACGGGGATCATGGCCGGGGTGAGCATGTCGGGGGACCTGCGCGACCCGGCGCGGGCCATCCCGATGGGGACGCTGGGCGCCGTCGGCGTGACGCTGGTCGTCTACGCCGCGATCATCGTCAGCCTCGGCTTGGCGGCTTCCCGGGAAACGCTTCTCACGAACAACCTCGTGATGCTGGACCTGGCCCGCATTCCGCCGCTCATCTACGTCGGCCTCTGGGCCGCGACGCTGTCGTCCGCGCTGGCGAGTCTCGCGGCCGCCCCGCGGACCCTGCAGGCCCTGGCGCAGGACCGGGTGGTCCCGACGTTTCTCGGGCGCGGATTCCGGGGGAGCCGGGAGCCGCACATCGGGATTCTCGTCAGCGCGGGGATTGCCGCGGTCTGCATCTTTGCCGGGAACCTCGACGCGATCGCGCCGGTCATCACGATGTTCTTCCTCGCGACGTACGGGACTGTCAATCTCGTCGCCGGCCTCGAGCGCCTCGTCGGCAACCCGAGCTACCGGCCTACATTCAAGGTCCACTGGTCGCTCTCGTTCCTCGGCGGCGCGGGGTGCGTCAGCGTCATGTTCCTCATTCACGCCCCGTCCACCATTGCGGCGATCGTCGTCATGGCGATCGTCTTCATCCTCACCCTCCGCCGCCACCTCCGCGCCGGCTGGGGGGACGTCCGGAGCGGCCTCTGGTTCACGGTCCTGCGGTTCGGCCTGATCCGCTACTCCGCCTCCCGCCCCCACGTCCGCAACTGGCGCCCCGTCTTCCTCGTCCTTTCCGGCAATCCGCAGGAACGCCTCCCGATGATCGACTTCGCCGACGCCTTCGAAGCGTCCCGGGGTTTTCTTTTTCTCGGGCAGGTGGTGAAGGGCGACGAGGACGACGTCGTCGCCCTGCAGCCCCGGTTCCGCGAACACCTCGTCACCTTCATCCGCGAACACGAACTCTCCGCGGCGCCAATGGTGGTCGTTGCGGACGACTTCGTGAAGGGGGTGACGACGATGCTCCAGACGACGGGGGTCGGCTCGTTCCAGCCCGACACGGTCCTGGTCGGGTGGAGCGACGATCTGGTGAAGCGGGCGACGTTCGGGCGGGCGGTGCGCCGCGTCCTGGAGATGCAGCGGAATCTTCTTGTCCACGAGGCCCCGGAGCCGGGTGAAAAGAAAAACCTCC
This sequence comes from Candidatus Brocadiia bacterium, assembly GCA_013360825.1. GTDB lineage: Bacteria > Planctomycetota > MHYJ01 > WSZJ01 > WSZJ01 > WSZJ01. Next base: position 6,501 of record JABWAY010000102.1, read on the forward strand.
GCCCCACGATCGACGTCTGGTGGTACTCCCGCGACAACGGGTCCTTCATGCTCACCCTGGCCTACCTGCTCCGCCTCCGCTCCGAGTGGTCCGAGCACCAGCTCCGCGTGCTCCGCATCATCCGGGACGCGGACGGCATCGAGGAGGCCCGCACGGGAATGGCCGCCATCATGGTCGAACAGCGCGTCGGCGCCGAAGTCCAGATCATCGTCTCCACCGAGCCCCCGCTGGACGTGATCGGGCGCACCTCCGAACACTCGGCGGTCTGCTTCGTCGGCATGGCCGTCAAGTCGATCGCCGATTCCGAGAATCCCATGGGGGTCTACGAGGCGCTCGTCGCGAAGCTCAAGGGGAACGTCTTCCTCGCAAAGAGCTGGCACGACCTCCAGTACTGAGCTCCGTGTCCCGGGGCCGGCGCCGGCCGACTCCGGCCGCTATCTCTCCGGGGGATGCCACTGAACGGAGTGCTCCTCCTCCGCCGACTCCGTCAGGTTGAATCCGCCCGCGGAGAACGCCCGGAAGATCACGAGGTCCCCTTCCCGCGCATCCACGATCCACTCGGTCCCCGGGATCCAGCGGCTGCCGAAGGTGCCCGGATTCGCGTCGCGCCATGCGCCGGTGGCGAGGGTGAGGGCGCGGGCGGATCCCCGCTCGCCGGCGGACCAGATGACGATGTCTCCTTCCGGACTCCAGCGGATCTGGCCGTCGCGGGAATGCCCCTGCATCTCCGCGACCGGGGAGCGTTCGACGCGGGTCGTCCCCGCGGCCACGTTGTGGAGCGCCACCGCGGCGATCGTTCCGGCGGCGCCGGCCTCCTGCTCGAGCCAGCCGGCTGCGACGGTCCTCCCGTCCGGGGACCAGGCAGGGCGGCCGAGCGTGGTCGACTCGACCGGTCCGATGACGGCGCGCCGTTCCCCGGTCGCCGGATCGATCAGCTCGATCTGCCGCCTGCCGCCGACCCCGGGGGCGGCGCCCTTCTCGAGGAGGCGGTTGACGGCGTAGTGCGCGCCGTCGGGGCTCCACCCGTCCCAGACGGGTCCGCCGACATCGGCCGAGGCCGCGAACGTGGGGTCGGCCAGGTCCCGGAAATGGACGACGCGCTCCTTCCAGTTCACCACGCAGAACTTCCCGGCCCGGGACGACCATTCAGGGCGCGACGACGCCGTGACCCGGATCGGGGTCCGCCGGCCCGACGCGAGGTCCACGACCGCGAGGCTGTCGGGGATGTCGTCGTGGTACGTGAAGAGGCTGGTGGCGTCGGGGGAGAGGATCGCGCGCCACCCGGGCTCGGCCACGCGAACGGGAGGCGTTTTCCCGGAGAGGTCGATCCTGTGGTACGCCCCCTCCTTCCAGGTCGCCCCGATGAACGCGTAGCCGACCTCCCGCTGCCCGCCGGGAATCGTCAGGTGCCAGCAGGACGCACCCGGGATCAGCTCCCGGGCGCGGCTCGCGTCCCCTGCGGCCACCCGGATCCGGCGCTCCGACTGCATCCCGGTCTCGAACGTCAGCCACCCGAGCGTTCGCAGGCCCAGCCTCTCCCCGAACTCACGCAATGCCGCCGGCGAATCCGGACGGCGCGAGAGGCGGATCAATTGCGCCGCCTGCTCCTCCCCGAGGTCCCGCAGCACCCGGCGGGCGACGCGGGCATGCCGCGGATCCGCGGAACTCAGCAACTCCAGCCACGGCCGCACCTCGTCGTCCGTCAGCGAATCCCGCGCCGGAATCGCGACCAGTCCCATGTCCATGAGCGCCAGCCGGTCGCGTTTCACGCCGTCCCACCACGGCCGCCAGACCGCGAGCGCCTCGGCGGGAAGCTCGATCGACACCGTCCCCGCGGCGTCGTCCATTCTCCAGGCCACCGCGGCCCACTGGCAGTACCGGCGGAGCTGCGTCAGGTGACTCTCGGCGCGGACTTCGTTGTGCTCCAGGACCGCGACCCCCCGGACCACCTCCGCGGCCGCGTCGGACATGCGGCCGGCTTTCCCGAGAAGGTCGATGATCAGGTCCTCCAGCGGCTCCCCCTGCCGGAACGTCCGCCCGCTCGCCTTCATCTCGAGCGCACCCGTCATCCGCGGCGCGCAGAGCAGGTTGAGCGCCTCGCACGCCGCGCTCCCCGCCGGTCCGCCGATGTCGAGCGTGAGGAGCTCCAGCAGCGACTCCACGGTCTCCGGCTTGCGCCCGCACGCCTCGACCCAGATCCGGATCGCGCGGCGCCGCACCGCGGGCTCCCCCTGCTCGACATCCGTCCAGACCCGGCGCAACTCCGCCGCCGACAGCTTCTCCAGCGCCCGGGTCACCGCGATCGCGCGCAGCAGACGCCGGGCCCGCGCACGCACCTCCGCCGGGCCCGTCTCGAGCCCCTGAAGGAGCGCCGTCTCGGCCCGGTCGCCCAGCGCGCGGAGCTGCCGTTCCGCTTCCTCGCGCGCCTCCGGCGAGTCGTCGTCGAGCGCCCGCACGAGGTCCGGAATCGAACGGTCGTCCGCGGGGCAGGGAAGGATGGCCGCGAGGGCCAGCAGGGCAGTCAGCGCGCATCTCATGGTCACGGCCCTTCTTCGCAGGGGTCAGAGCAGAATGCAGAATAGAGGGGGAGGGGGGGCAATTCTTGGGGAATTCCCGGAATTCTCTTCGCGGGCCGCCCACGGTCGCGGCGACGCCGTCGTGTATGATTCCCCACCCACGCAACCACACCCTTCTCGCCCGGAGAGACCCATGGCAGATCGCGTCGTCGTCGCCGTCGGCACCAAGCGGGGCCTGTTTCTCTACGAGTCGGACCGGAAGCGCCGCACCTGGAAACTCCGCGGCCCTTATCTCACGGGCTGGCAGATCTACCACGCGATCATCGACACGCGCCGCTCCCCGAAAGTCCACGCCGCCGCCGTCAGCGACGTCTTCGCTTCGACCACCTTCAGCGCCGACCTCCGCGCCGCGAAGTTCACGGGCGCGAAAAAACCCCCTGTCCCGCCGAAGCCGCTTCCCGCCCACGAGAAGTTCTTCAAGCAGTGGGGGATCTCGCGGGCGCCGCGGGTCTGGCACATCGAGCCGGGGCGCGCGAAGGAGTCCGGGGTGCTCTACGCGGGGACGGCTCCCGCGGGGCTGTTCCGGAGCGCGGATTCAGGGAAGACCTGGGAGCCGGTGTCGGGCCTGAACGACCATCCGACGCGGAAGAAGTGGATGCCGGGCGCGGGGGGGATGTGCTGTCACACGATCCAGCTCGACCCGGCGGACCCGAAACGGATGTACGTGGCGATCTCGGCGGCGGGGGCGTTCCGCACGGACGACGGCGGGAAAACCTGGAAGCCGATCAACACCGCGGTGGCGAAGTATCCCGGTGCGCCGAAGGACTCCGAGGTCGGGAGCTGCGTGCACAAGCTCCTGCTCCACCCCGCCGTTCCGGGGCGCGCCTACCAGCAGAACCACGTCGGCGTCTACCGCACCGACGACTACGGCGACACCTGGAACGCGATCCAGATGGGCCTTCCGACGGACTACGGGTTCGGGCTCGCGCTCGACCCGAACGACCCCGACACCTGCTACACCGTCCCCCTCGACCCGAAGGACAACTACGCCTACCGCGCCACGGGCGGGCAGTTCAAGGTCTACCGCTGGAACGGACCGGGGAAGGGGTGGACGGGGCTGTCGAAGGGGCTTCCCGCGGAGGGGGCGTACCTCAACGTGCTCCGCGAGGGGATGTCGTCGGATTCGCTCGATCCCTGCGGGGTGTACGTCGGGACCGGGACCGGCCAGGTCTTCCACAGCTCCGACGCCGGACGTTCGTGGGCCCCGCTGGCGCTCTACCTCCCGCCGGTGCTCTCGGTCAGCGCCGCCGTGGTCTGATCATGCCGCGCCGCATCGCCGTCGACGTCGTGATCCCGGCCATGCTCCACGCCGTCGTGGGGGCGCGGAAACTCCGCGTCGAGGGGGGGACGCTCGCCGAGGGGATTGAGGCGGCGTTTCTCGCCGCCCCCGTCCTGCGCTGGCACCTCTGCGAGGACTCCGGGAAGTTCCGCCCGCACGTCCTCTGTTTTCACAACGAGGTCAACACCCGCGACATGCCGTCCCTCGATGTCCCCCTGCGCGCCGGCGATGAGATCGTCTTCCTGCCCGCGATCTCGGGCGGGCGGGGCTGACAGGGTCAGGCCCCGGATTCGGAGAGCGCCTTCCGGAGGAGGTCGAGGACCCCGGACGCGTCGGCGAGGGACGCCATGGCCTCCCGGTTCAGGGACGCCCCTGTCACCTTGAGAACTCCCAGCACATCCCTCCACTGGCGGTCGCTGACGTGGCGTCCGCTTCGGAACCAGACCAGTTTGCGGATGACGATCTCCTCCGGCGCCGTGACCCGCACCGGCCGCGACTCGAATCCCGGGAGCGTCATCAGGCGGGCGTTCTGCAGCTGGCACCGGTCGAGGAGGCTGCCCCCTGAGACAAAAAGATCCACCTTCTCGAATCCCCTTGAGTCGATCACGTTGAACGAACCCCGCCGGCTCAGCGCGTCCAGCACCGCGCTCTCTTCAATGAAAAACCCGGGACCCAGCGCTTCGAGAAGCCCGGGCACCTGGTCCGCCTTGAGCTCAATCAGGACATCGGCGTCATTGGTCGACCTGAACTCGCCGTGCGCCGCGCTTGCAATGGATCCGCCGATGACATACGGAATCCCGAGCCGCTCCAGGACATCGACGACCCCGAGGAGGGCTCCACCCGGACCCGGGGTCTCAGTACCCATGAACGTCCGGATCCCAGCCGAAGGCGCGCACCATGAGGTCGCGCCCGAATCTGCGTGACGCCACGCGCAGCTGCACCTCCCGCTCCGGGGCATCCGGGTGACGGCGGCGGACTTCCGCCTCCGCGATCCCGCGGACCCACGCGGAGAGTTCCCACATCTTCCCGACCCGCTCCGTCGGGGTGAGCCGACGCCAGGCCGCGATCTGCAGCTGCTCCGCGGCAATCGACGTATCGTCCGACTGCGTTCGATATCCGGGAGGAACATGGGGGCCGCTCATGGCCGGATTCTACCAGCCCCCGAGAGCGTTCCGGAGCTCCGCCGGGCTCCCGGATCGGCGACGCGAACGGAAATGTATCCGGCGGGGACTCCCCCCCGCTTAGCATCGCCGCCCGTGACTTCCCGCCTCCCCTCTGCCGACCTCGCGCGCTGACCGGCCCCGCATGGCCCTCGTGAGCCTCACCGGCGTCTCCCTCTCCCACGGCGGCCCGAAACTGCTCGACGCGGTGGGGCTGCAGATCGAGGACGGCGAGCGGATCGGGCTCCTCGGTCGCAACGCTTCAGGAAAATCCACCCTCATGGCGGTCCTCGCAGGGGAGCTGGAGGCCGAGGGGGGCGTCGTCGCACGGCGGCAGGGGGTGCGGATCGCGCGGCTGCCGCAGGAGGTGCCGCGCGGGATGTCGGGGACCGTGGCGGCGACCGTCGCGGCGGACCTTCCGGCGGGGGAGGAAGCGTGGCGGACGCGGGAGCGGCTGACGCGGCTCTACGAGGGACTGCGGCTCGACCCGGAAGCCGACGTCGCCGCGCTCTCCGCCGGGGTCTCGCGCCGCGTCCTCCTCGCCCGCGCCCTCGCTTCAGCCCCCGACCTCCTCCTCCTCGACGAGCCGACGAACCACCTCGACGTCGAGAGCATCCAGTGGCTGGAGACGCACCTGCTCGAGCGCCGCGGGGCGACGCTGTTTGTGACCCACGACCGCGCGTTCCTCCGGCGCCTCGCCACCCGCATCCTCGAACTCGACCGCGGGGAACTCACCTCCTGGCCCGGCGACTGGGCCAACTACGTGCGGCGGCGGGAAGAGCGCGACGAGGACGAGGCGCGCCGCCATGAGCGCGCCGACCGACGGCTCGCGAAGGAGGAGGTGTGGGTCCGCAAGGGACTGAAGGCGCAGCGGAACCGGAACCAGTCGCGCGTCGAGCAGCTCGAGCGCCTCCGCAGCGAACGGCGCGAGCGGCGCGACCGCACCGGCTCGGTCCGTTTCTCGATCACCGAGGCGGAGCGCTCCGGCCGTCTGGTCTTCGAGGCCCGCGCCCTCACCGCGGGGCACGGCCGGACCCCGGTCGTCCGCGGGGTCGACCT
>JABWAY010000103.1 GCA_013360825.1 Candidatus Brocadiia bacterium
CGAGGCCACCCGCCGACGCCACAAGGCCCGGACCGGCGAAGACCCCCCCGCACAGATCGGCGCGCTCCACGAGATGCTCGACGCCGAGGGGGTCCACCCACCCCCCACCGCCGACCTCCCGGGCTCCGCCCCCGCGACGGACACGCGGTTCCTCGTCCGCAGCACCGATGCGCCCCCCGGGGAGTCCACCCTCGACGCCCTCGACGAAGGAGCCCCCGACGCGATCGAGCCGCCCACCGTGATCCTCCCCCCCACGGATCCCGGCGTGAACGAGGCCCGCCACCGCCTCCTCGTCGACACCGCCCAGGAAGGACGGATCGCCCAGCGCGCCCGGGACGACATCGTCGCCACCATCCGCTCCCTCCCGCCCGAAGAACAGAACGGCGCGCTCGCGGGCCCGATCGGCGAACAGCTCGTGAAACTCGACCGGCTGATCGAGGAGGGCGTGCGGGCGCAGAAGGAACTCGGGATCGCGCCGCCCCCTGACCCGGAGGTCAGCACCGCCGTGAACCGCCGCACCACCAGCGCCTCGCTCCACCGCCCCACCTCCAGCGCGTCCCGGCGGTTCAAGGGCCCGGCCGGGGAGGAGATCACGGTCCCTCCGAGCTGGCTGCCCGTCACGCCCGAAATGTCGCCGGAGAACCCGCCCCCCACCGCCGCCCCGCCCCCCGCGCCGGAACGCGCGCTGCCGAAACGCCGCGAGAGCATCGGGGGGGAAACCTGGCAGGAAGTCGGCCTCCCCGCCCCGGCCGCCGCCGGGGAACACTCCGGAAAACCCGACACCCGGCGCGTCGAGCGCATCACGCTCACGCTGACCGACGAAGAGCGGACGCTCCTCGCCGAGCGCCAGATCCTCGAGGAAATGGCGATCCACGAAATCATGCGCTCCCAGCAGCCGACCAGCCAGCGCGCCTGGGAACAGGGAAAGGAACGCTTTTTCGCGCCGATGCGCGCCAAAGCAAACCGGCGGCTCGAGGACGCTACTCCGGCTCCTCGACGTCCAGGACGCGATTGATCGCGACGTCCGCCAGGCGCTGCTCCCGCCCGCCGGGCCAGCGCACCACGACCGCCGCCGTCCCCGTCCGCCCCCCGAATCCGAAATGCGCCCGCGCCGTGTCCTGCGAGGTCGTCCCGCGCCCCCCCGCGACCTCCCGCATCTGCTGCAGGCCCCCGAGCCGGACCGTGACCCGCGCGCCGATCCCCGTCGCATTCCCCCGCCGCCCCTTCAGCCGGACCTGCAGCCACCCTCTCCCCGGCGGCAGGTCGTTCCGGAACAGCCTCGGGCGGTTCCCCGCGCAGACCACAAGATCCATGTCGCCGTCGTTGTCGTGGTCCAGCCAGGCATGCCCCCAGCCGTTGAACTGCACCACCCCCGCCCGCCACGTGACCGGCCGGAAATGCGCGGCGCCGTCGTTCTGGAGAAGCCAGCTCGGGCGCTCGCGGTAGACCGACGTGAACGAGAGGTCCAGATCCCCGTCGGCGTCCCAGTCGCAGGCCGAGACGTCGGAATGCGTCTCCTCGAACGGCACCCCGGACCACGGGAAAATGTCCGTGAACGTCCAGCCGGCGGCAGCCCCCTGGTTCATCAGGATCTGCGTCCGGTTGCTGAACGCAATGAAGCGCGGGTGCGCGAGGTTCGCGGACACAAGATCGAGATCGAGGTCGTTGTCGAGGTCCGCCCAGCAGGAGCCGATCGTGTGACCGTACCACGTGCGGTCGCCGGACACGGTCCCGACCCCCTCCACCCCCAGCACCTTTCCCGCGTTCGAGAACGCTCCCCGGCCGTCGTTCCGCCAGAGGTAGTTCGGCTCGAGACGATAGTTCGAGACGAAGATGTCCGCGTCGCCGTCGTTGTCGAAATCCCCCCAGTTCACGCCGCGCCCGCAGCGCGGCGCCGCCGACTCCTCCTGCATCCCCGCCGCCTCCAGCGCGTCGGCCCACGTCCCCTTCCCCGTCGACAGGAACAGCCGGTCCCGGCGCCCGCCGCCCATGTCCCCGCCCTCGTAGACGGCGAGGTAGACGTCGAGGACCCCGTCCCCGTTCGCGTCGCCGAGCCCCGCCCCCTCCGGCCCCGCCTCCAGCGCGCCGGTGAGCCCCGTCCCCTCCGCCTCCGTGAGCTCGCCCTTCGCATTCAGGAATAGCCGGACCCCGTGGTCCTTCGTGAAGACCCAGAGATCGACGTCCCCGTCGTTGTCGGCGTCTCCCCAGAGCGACCCCGCCCCGCGGGGCGGCGCCCCCTCGACCCGCTTCACAAATGTCCCCGACCGGTTGATCCAGACCGCGCCGGCGAACGAGAGGTCGTCCCACCCGTCCCCGTCGAGGTCCCCGACGGCGACGCGCTGCCCGTCCGACCCGGCCAGCCCCGCGGCCTCGGTGACGTCCGTGAACCCGGGGACCTCCGGCTCCGCCTCCCAGAACGGATTCCCCTCGCGGCGGACCCCGGCGTCGTACGCCGCACACGCCAGGTACGCCCGCCAGACGGAGGTCTCGGTGACGTACATCTCGCGCTCCAGCGCGTCCTCGGGGGGGGTCGCCGCCTCGCGCGCCGTCACCGCCTCCGCCAGAAGCCCGCGGGCCTGCTCCGGCTTCCACCCCGCCTCGACGTACGCCCGCCCCATCCGGTACCGCATCGCCATGTCCATCGGCGCCGCGGCCAGTTCCTTCTCCACCGCCTCCGCCGCGGGGATGTCCTTCAGGCGGACCTGGTTCGTCATCACGACGCACAGCCATCCGAAGCGCCACGGCGACCCGGGATGATCTTTCGCGAGCCGCCCGAACATCGCCACGCGCTCCAGGGGCGTCGCGTACCAGTTGCAGAGCCCGAGCGCCTCGAGCACGCGCCGCGACACCCGCGCGTCGGTCTCGAACTCCACCGGCACGGCGCGCAGCCGCACGAGCACATCGGCCATCGCGTCCCACTGCCTGAGTTTCCCGCGGCATTCCAGCAGCGTCGTGAGTCCGCCGGCGTCGGGCGTCTCCGCGGTCCAGGTCTCCAGGAGCGCGGCGGCCTCCTCGATCTTTCCCGCCCCGATCAGCGCCTCGGCCTCCTCCGCCGGGCCTGCCGTCGCGGCCGCGGCCGCGACCAGGAGCGCCGCGAGCGCGCGCCTCACCGCTTGCCCGTCTCCGGGTTCGAGTAGTCGGGGGGCTTGGTCGGCTCTTTCCCTTCTTCCTCGTACCGTTTCATGAGCTTGTCGTAGATATCCCCGCCGTTTGAGAACTTCTTCCGGATGCTCCAGGCGTACTGGTCGGCGAGTTCGTCGTCCTGCCCTTTGTCTTCCCAGGCATCGGCGCGCGCGTCGATCGGGTCGCTGCCGCTGTTCGACTGTTTTTCGGCGACGATTTCCATGATGGTGCTCCCCTCGGGGCCGGAGAGGGTCAGGGTGATCCGGTACCGGTGGTTTTCATACCGCCAGTCGCTGCCGTAGCTGGTCCAATCCGTCTCGAACTCCCAGTCCTTGCCCTTTTCCTTGGAGACTTCGGGGAAGCGGTAGCCTTCGTCCGCGATGACTTCGCGGGCGGCTTCCCAGATGATGTCGCGGGGTTCGCGGAAGGGGCCGAACTCTTTGCCGGCGGGTTTGATGCCGAGGGCCGCGCGGATGGAACCGGCGCTGGTGCAGCCGGCGTTGAAGACGGCGGACAGGACGATGATCGCGGGCAGGAGGTATCTCATAGGGGGCGAGTCTAGCAGAGCCTTCCTCCCTCCCCAACCCCGACTTCCCTCCCCCGTCCTTTCCCTTTTCCGTTTTCCCTTTTCTCTTTTCCGTTTTCTGTTTCTCTTCCCCTTCCCCCCATTCCCCCTCCCCCACCCTCCCCCACCCTCCCCCCACACCCATGCGCCTCCAATCCTTCCACTGCCCTTCCTGCGCCTCCCCCCTCGACGTCCGCCCCGGCGCCGGCCGCGTCGTCTGCGCCTACTGCGGCCGCGCCCTCCTCGTCGAACAGGACTCCATCTCCGACTCCTCCCCACGCCCACGCCCCCGCGACCCCGACGCCGACCACCCCGATTACCCCGAGCCCCCCTCCCTCCTCTACACCCGCGAAGCCGCACGCTTCGAAATGTCCGCCATCGAACAGAAAGTCCCCGAAGGCGTCCGCGACCGCTTCCAGTCCCTCGAACTCGGCGACGAACGCTTCGCCCTCGTCTACATCCGCCTCCAGGACCCCCAGGGAAAACCCGCCGACGGTGACCTCGACACCCCGTTCGCCGCCCTCCAGGCCTCCCTCGAACAGGACGGCGACCCCGGCCTCGCCGCGAACCTCGCCCTCGAAGCCCTCTGCCAGGGCCCCTTCGCCGGCCGCCTCGAGTGCGCCATCCTGATGTTCGAACCCCGCCACATGACCGTCACCGCCTACAACGCCGGATGCCGCGACACCGGCTGGTGGGTCAGCCACGAACTCGGCAGCTCCACCCACGTCGGCGGCCACCACGACGCCCTCGAACGCAGGATGCTCCGCAAGTCCGGCGATCACTTCACCAACGACCGCACCGTCCACCTCGCCTCCGGCGACGTCTTCGTCGTCGTCTCCGCCGGTTTCGCCGGGCGCGGCGGGAAAGGACAGTGGCCGACCGGGATCGGGACGCTCACCGACGTCCTCAACGAGCACATCGGCGAGGAACCGCTCCGCGTCGTGACGCTGGTGAAGAATGCGTTCTGGGAGAAGCGTTCGAAGCACCGGGACGGCGCGGGACCGCCGGTCGGGGACGTCAAGATCGCCGCCGTCCGGGCGATCCCGCCGCCCCTGGCCACGAAAATCCCGGGGGACGGCAGGGTCGAAACCCACCTGTCGCGGAAGTTCGAGACCGCCATCGTCCGCGGCCCGCGCGACCGGGTCCGCCTCTGCCCCCTCCACTCCGACCGCCGGGTCCTCATCTGGATGTCCCCCGCGGGCGCCGCCGAACTCACGGAACCGGCGTTCGAAACCGGCGTCCAGGCGATCCTCTCCGTCCTCGACGGCACCACCGGCGACAACGACAACCCCCGCGAGGCCGGCCGCGATGCCTTCGAGGCCATGAAACTCCCCCGCTCCGCCCTCCGCATGGCCGTCATCCAGTACCTCGACCTCTACGGCCGCGTGAAGTCCTTCCGCAGCGGCTGGCACCAGCCGATCTCCCTCGGGAACCGCGGGATCCGCGACCACGGCGGGCAGCAGCAGTTCAACGAGGGAAGCGAGGCGACGGTGAACCCCGGCGGACGGCTGTTTTTCCCCGGGCCGCTCGAATACGAGGGGGAACACCACCAGGCCGAGTCGCTCGCCGAAGTCTGGCCGGGAGGGAAGGCGTCCCGGCTCTACGAGACCCTGACCGTGCACTGGAAGACCAAGAACACGGCGAAGGCGCTGGAGCGGCTCGTGCTCGCGGCCGCGAGCGATGCGGACATCCCGGACGCCGTCGGCATCGCGCTCGTCACGGGGCTGGAGAAATAGCCCCGCCGCGCGCGACTCCTCAGTCCTGGCGCGCCTTGCGCGCCGTGACCGTCACCTCCGAGCACAGCGACGGGACCACCCGCCCCAGCCACTGCTGGAACCGGTAATACCACTCCCAGTCCTCCCCCCACCCGTACCAGAGCGACATCACCCGGTACCCCTGCACCGCCTCCGGCTCCAGCCCGCATCCCCGGATCAGCCTCTTCAGCCTCCCCACCGACAGATGCTGCAGATGCGGCGGCTCCGTCACCCCCTTCATCCACCGCAGCACGTTGTTCAGCCGCGTCCAGATCGGCGCCAGCCACAGCTCCGGCTCCGTGAAGACCGGCGTCCCCAGAAGCGCCACCCCGCCCGGCTTCAGCACGCGCTTCGCCTCCGACAGGGCGTACCGCACCTGCGCGTCCGTCAGATGCTCCAGCACCTGCTCGCAGAGCACCGCGTCGAACGTCCCGTCCCGGTACGGCCACGGACGCGTCAGGTCCCCCGCCAGCAGCACCCCGTACCCCCGCATCTTCGCCCGCCCGATCAGCCGCTTCCACGAGATGTCCATCCCCGTGATCCGCGGATGCACCCCCGGATTCCCCCAGCGCTTCCAGTACCCCGGAAACCGCCCCTTGCCGCACCCGGCGTCCAGGATCTCCACGGGCCCCGCGGGAAGCAGTCGCGCGAGCGCCCCGGCCTGGTACCGGTAGCGGGCGAGGCGGAGGCGGAAGAGTCTGTTGGCGGGCTCCACCTCGAAGGCGAGTTTCATCCCGGGAGGGGCGACGCCGAACGGCAGCGGGTGGAGCGGGACGCCGCCGTCCTGCGCGACGGGGCCGCTCCGGGACGGGGCGGGCGGGACGACGGGAACCTGGCTCACGAGGGCAGCCTACCGCACCGTGCGCGGAAACGACGCGGGGATCTCCGGCGGATTCTCTTCAATGCGAGCGCTATGCGCTCTCCTTCTTCTTGTCCGCCTTCTCCGCCTTCTCCGCCTTCTCAGGCTTCTCGCCCGGCTTCCGCGCCGTGATGGGATCCTCGCCCCGGATCATCCGGTCCGTGATCAGGAACTCGGTCGCGTCCTTCTGGCCGGGGAGGTCGAAGAGCACGTCGAGCATGACCTGCTCGAGCGTGGCCCGGAGCGCCCGCGCCCCGGTCTGCTTCTCCATTCCGCGCCGGGCGACCTCGCGCAGCGCCTCGTCCGTGAACACCAGGGTCGAATTCTCCATCCGGAAGAACTCCTGGTACTGCCGGATGATCGCGTTTTTCGGCTCGGTCATGACCTTGACCAGCTGGTCGAGCGTCAGCGGGCGGCAGACGCAGATCACCGGGAACCGGCCGACGAACTCCGGGATCATCCCGAACTCGATCAGGTCCTCCGGCTGCACCTGCTCGAGCAGGTCGCCGATGTTCTTCTCGTCGATCTCCTTCAGGTCGGGCTTGAACCCGATCTGCTTCTTCCCGATCCGGCGCGCGATGATCTGCGGCAGCGCCTCGAACGACCCGCCGCCGATGAACAGGATGTGCCGCGTGTTGATCTGGATGTACTCCTGCTCCGGATGCTTCCGCCCGCCCTGCGGCGGCACGTTGGCGACCGTCCCCTCCAGCATCTTGAGCAGCCCCTGCTGCACCCCCTCCCCGGAGACGTCCCGCGTGATCGAGGGGTTGTTCTGCGTCCGGCCGATCTTGTCGATCTCGTCCACGAACACGATCCCGCGCTCCGCGCGGTCCAGGTTGTAGTTCGCGGCGTGGATCAGCTTGAGAAGCAGGTTCTCCACGTCCTCGCCGACATACCCCGCCTCCGTCAGCGTCGTCGCGTCCCCGATCGCGAACGGGACGTTCAGGATCCGCGCCAGCGTCCGGGCCAGAAGCGTCTTTCCGCTCCCGGTCGGGCCGATCAGCAGGATGTTCGACTTCTCGAGCTCCACCTCGTTCGCCGCCACCGGATTCAGGATCCGCTTGTAGTGGAGGTTCACCGCCACCGCGAGCGACTTCTTCGTCCTGTCCTGCCCCACCACGTACTCGTCCAGCTTGACCTTCACCTCCGCCGGCGTCGGGAGATTCTTCATCGACGTCGGGCCGACCACGGGGGTCACCTGGCGCGTGGGCGTCGCCGCCCCCTCCGCCGTCGCCCCCTTCGTCTTCTCCAGCCTCAGGATCTGGTTGCACAGCTCCACGCACTCGTTGCAGATGAAAATCCCGGGCGGCCCGGAAATGAGATGGTCCACCAGGCGCTGCGCCTTCTGGCAGAACGTGCAGATCTTGTTCTCACCCTTCGTCCGCCCGTAACGAGCCATGCCGTCTCCTGGTGCAGGTCCGGTCCCGGATCGGTCGTCCCGGGGCTCCCCCCGCGGGACCGTCCCGCGGGCTCCCCTCCTTATCGGCTTCCCCACCCCGGACGCTTGCGCCCGGGATGGCTTTCGCCTCCTGATTCTACTTCTTCGGCTCCGTCTTCGGCTCCGTTCCCTTCAGCGAGTCCACAACCTCGTCCACCAGGCCGTACGCCTTCGCCTCGGTCGCGCTCATGAAATAGTCCCGGTCGCCGTCCTTCGTCACCTTCTCCACCGTCTGCCCCGCGTGCTTCGCGAGAATCCTGTTCAGCGAGTCCTTCAGCCTCAGGATCTCCTCCGCCTGGATCTTGATGTCCGAGGCCTGCCCCTGCGCCCCGCCCCACGGCTGGTGGATCATGATCCGGCTGTTCGGCAGCGCGTGCCTCTTTCCCTTCGTCCCCGCCGCCAGCAGCACCGACCCCATCGACGCCGCCTGCCCGAGGCAGTAGGTCGCCACGTCGCACTGCAGGAACTGCATCGTGTCGTAGATCGCCAGCCCTGCCGTCACGCTTCCCCCGGGACTGTTGATGTACACGCTGATGTCCTGCCCCTTGTTCTCCATCTGCAGGAACAGGAGCTGCGCGATGATCAGGTTGGCGACGTAGTCGTCGATCGGCGTGCCGATGAACACGATCCGGTCCTTGAGCAGCCGGCTCCAGATGTCGTACGCCCGCTCCCCGCGCCCCGTCTTCTCGATCACGATCGGCGTCAGCATCCCCACCGGAGGCTGCGGCAGCCCCATCCCCATCGCCTGCGAAACCTGCATCGGAATGTGCATCGGCTAGGCCTCCGTAATCTTCGCTTTGTCCTTCAGGAACCTGCGGATTTTCTCCTCGCGCAGCGTCGTCCGGAGCTCGGTCATCTCCCCGCGCTCCTCCAGCCGCGCCCTCACCTCGTCCGGCGACTGCCCGTATGACATCGCCATCTTCTCGAGACGCCCCGCCACCTCGTCCTCCGTCACGAAAATCCGCTCCTTCGTCCCGATCGCCTCCAGGAGGAAATGCGTCCGCAGCATCTTCTCCAGCTCCTCCCGCGACCCGGAGCGCTCCTTCTCCACCACCTTCTCCGCCTCCTCCGCCGGCACCCCGCGCACCTCCAGCTCGAGCCTCATCCGCTGCTCGCTCCGGACCGCGAACTTCTGGAGGAGAGCCTCGGGAAGCGGGATGTCGTGGCGCTTGAGGAGGTCGTCCACGATCTGCTGCTCGGTCTCGCGCCCCGCCTGCGCCTCCTTGTCGGCCTGGACGCGCCGCCCGAGATCCTCCTTCAGCTTCGCGAGCGACTCGTAGTCCAGCGACTTCGCCCACTCGTCGGTGATCTCCGGCTTGTTGAGGTGCTTGACCTCCTTCAGCGTCGCCGAGAAGGTCAGCGCCTTCCCGCGGATCTTCTCGTTCTGGTGGGTTTCAGGCGCCGTCACCTCGGCCGCCCGCGTCTCCCCCGCCTTCGCCCCGAGCAGCGCCTGGTACACCTGCGGCGCGGGGGCGTGCAGCACCTCGAGGTCCTCCGCCGCGATCACCCGGATGTCGGCCTCGCTCATCACGGTCTCCTCGCCCATCTTCAGGGAGAGGTCCGCGATCACCATGTCGTCCTTGCCGACCGTCTCCGCCGCGACCCACTCCGCCCGCGACGCCGCAAGCCGGTCGAGCGCCTTCGCCAGGTCCTCCTCCGACGCCTCCGCCTTCTTCCGCGTCGCCGCCACGCCGAGGTAGTCCTTCGGCTTGACGTCCGGCTTCGTCTCCACCGTCAGTTCGAACGCCATCGGCTTGTCCGCGCCGAACTCGATCTTCTCGGGATCCAGGTCGGGGTCCCCGACCGCCGCGATCTTTTTCTCCTTGATCGTCGCCGCGATCGACCCCTCGATCAGGTCCATCTTGGCGTCGTTCTCGACGGTTTTTCCGAAGCGTTTCTCGAGGATGTTCCGCGGGACGTGGCCCTTGCGGAACCCGGGGAGGGCGACGTTGGCGCGGACCTCGCGGAATTTCTCCTCGATCTTGCTCCGGACCTCGTCGGGCGGGATCTCGATCTTGACCTTGAGTTTACAGGGCCCGAGAGTTTCGATTTCGGACTTCATAGGTCTCCTGGGAGAGCTCATTGTTGCCACAACATCTTGCGCTTACTCGACTTGCGACAATCGCCAGCCGCCGCGCCGCAGAATCCCACAGCGTAGGGCCGTACACGGAGAGTGTCAAGAGAATGCGCCGAGCCCCGACCGCAGAACCCTCCCACGTTTTCCCTCCACCCCCGCCGCACCGCCGGACTACACTTCCACCACACCGATGCGCATCACGCGGGAATTCACCTTCGAAGCCGCCCATCACCTCACACGCCTCCCCGGCGGCCCCGAGCCCAACCACGGCCATACCTGGAAACTCGCGGTCACCCTCGAAGGCCCCGTCCGGCCCGACGGCATGGTCTACGACTTCGTCCGCCTCGGGGAGATCGTGCGGCGCCGGATCCTGAAACTCGTCGATCACCGCGACCTCAACCGAGTCCTCCCCAATCCGAGCGCGGAGCGCGTCGCCCTCTGGTGCTGGTCGAAGCTGAAGGATCTCCCGCTGGCCGAAATCACCGTCCACGAGTGCCAGGGATGCTTCGCGACCTACCGCGGCGAACCCGAACCGGAGGCCCGATGAGCTGCCCGCCCCCGAAACCCTGGCGACCCGCGGGCACACCGCCCGCGCCCCCCGCCCCCGCGCCGGAACCCGCCCCCGAACGCTGCGAACTCTCCCACAGCGTCTGCGTCCAGTGCGGCGTCGAAATGGAACTCGTGAAAACCAAATGGATCTGCCCCAGGTGCCGCTGGATCATCGGCTGCTGCGACTGACCGCACACGCCGCCCCTCAGACCCCCTCCAGCGCCTCCGCTTCCTCCCGCCCCGCCTTCTTCCGCTGCCCCACCGTCAGCAGCTTCTTCCGCAGCCGCAGGTGCGTCGGCGTGACCTCCAGAAGCTCGTCGTCGTCCAGATACTCCAGCGACTCCTCCAGCGTGAAGACGCGGGGGGGCGGAAGCGAGATCGTGGCGTCCGCCGCCGCCACTCGGAAATTCGTCAGGGCCTTCGCGCGCGTGACGTTCACCACGATGTCGCGGTCCTTGCAGTGCTCCCCGACGATCATCCCCTCGTAAATGTCGTCGGCGTTCTTCACGAAGAACTCGCCGCGGTCGAGCAGCTGGTAGATCGAGTAGTTGGTCGCCATCCCCGTCGACATCGAGATCAGCACCCCCGCCTTCCTCTGCGCGATCTCCCCCTTGTACGGCTCGTACCCGGCATAGTTGTGGTACATCACCGCCTCGCCGCGCGTCGCCGTCAGCAGCCGCGACCGCAGGCCGATCAGCCCCCGCGCCGGGATCAGGAACTCGTAGTGCATGTGCCCGCGCCGCGTGTCCATGAACTTCACCACCCCGCGCCGCTGCCCCACCAGCTCCATCACCTTCCCCGCGTACGCCTCGGGGACATCCACCGTCATCAGCTCGATCGGCTCGCAGACCTGCCCGTCGATCGTCTTGAAGATCACCTCGGGCTTCCCGACCTCCAGCTCGAAACCCTCCCGGCGCATGTTCTCGATCAGCACCGAGAGATGCAGCAGCCCCCGCCCGCTCACCTTGAAGATGCGCGGGTCCGCCGTCTCCTCGCACCGCAGCGCGACGTTCGACTTCAGCTCGCGCCACAGCCGGTCCCGCAGATGCCGAACCGTCAGGAACTTCCCCACCCGCCCCGTCAGCGGACTCGTGTTCACGCTGAACATCATCGAGAGCGTCGGCTCGTCGATCTCGATCGGGGGCAGCGGCACGGGATCGACCGTCGAACAGATCGTGTCGCCGATGTCCACGTCCGGCAACCCGGCGATCGCCACGATCTCCCCGCACTCCGCCGACTGCGCCGCCTCCCGCTTCAGATTCTCAAAGGTGTAGAGCTGGTCGATCTTCCCCGCCACCTTCCCGCCGACGCGCTTGAGCAGCGTCACGCTCTGCCCCAGCGCAACGCTGCCGTTCACGATCCGGCCGATCGAGATGCGGCCGACGTAGTCGTTGTAGTCGATGTTCGCGCACTGGATCTGAAGCGACGCCCCCGGGTCGCCCTTCGGCGGCGGAATCCGGCTGACGATCGTGTCGAACAGCGGCTTCAGGTCCATATTCGTGTCCGCGGGATCGAGGCGGGCGTACCCCTCGCGGCCGCTGGCGAAGATGACCGGGAAGTCGAGCTGCTGTTCGTCGGCCTCGAGATCGATGAAGAGGTCATAGACCTCGTTGAGGACCTCCATGGGGCGGGCCTCGGGGCGGTCGATCTTGTTGACGACGACGATCGGCTGGAGGCGGTTGGCCATGGCCTTGCGGAGGACGAACCGCGTCTGGGGCATCGGCCCCTCGTAGGCGTCCACGAGCAGGAGCACGCCGTCGGCCATCCGGAGGACGCGTTCGACCTCGCCGCCGAAATCGGCATGGCCGGGGGTGTCGATGATGTTGATCTTCACGTCCCCCCAGCGGACGGAGGTGTTCTTCGCGAGGATCGTGATCCCGCGCTCCTTTTCCTGGTCGTTGGAGTCCATGACGCAGGTCGGGATGTTCTGGTTGGTCCGGAACGCTCCGGACTGGCGCAGGAGGACGTCGACGAGCGTGGTTTTGCCGTGGTCGACGTGGGCGATGATGGCGATGTTCCGGATCTGCAAGGTGATCTTCTCGAGGAGAGAGGCGGGGGGCGGACGGGGGGGCGAAGACTATATCGGGGGAAGGGAGCCCGGTCAATGGGGTCGCCGCAATGCAGGTTGCGGAACCGCGGCCGCAATGCGCCCCGCGGGGGGCGCGGCCACGCGCCTTCCCCGGCCCGATCCCGCCGCTTCCCCCG
>JABWAY010000467.1 GCA_013360825.1 Candidatus Brocadiia bacterium
GAGGATGCCCCGGCCGAGAGCGAAGCTCCCGGGAAGGCCGCCGGACGCGGCCCGGCCTCCAGCCGCCTCCAGAAGGCGCCCGCCCCGGCCTCGACCCGAAGCCGCCGCGGCGCACCTCCCCCGCCGGAGGAGGAGCACACAGGGGCGTCGAGTCCCGGCCGCCGCAAGATCGGTTTCAAGGAAGGCGGCGCCACGATCGGCACGCCGATGTCGAAGCAGTCGTTCATGATGTGGGTCGTCGGCGGCGGGGCGATGTTCCTCATCGCCATCGGATTGTTCTCCACGCTGATCATCGGCCGGATGAAGGAGAAAAAGGCCGCGGAGAAGCAGGCTGTCCTCGCGAAGGCGAGCGAGCAGACGCTGGACCGGATCTACCGCGAGGACCCCAACAACCTTCAGGCGATCAACGAGGCGCTGAAGGAGTTCGAGGAGTCGGCCAAGGGAACCAAGATGGTGGGGATGATCGAGGAGTGGCAGAAGAAGGTCGCCGTCCGCCACACCGACGTCCGGCTCAAGAAAGAGGCCAATGAGGAGCTCTCCGTCATCTCCGGCCTGCTCGCACAGCCGGGCGGAGGAGAAGCGGCCAGGCGCCGGCTGACAAAGGTCGTGAAATCCGTCGCCGCCGTCGCCTGGTTCGGCGAGGAGAAGCGCACGTACGACAGCACGCTGCTGTCGATTCTCCGGTCCTCACAGGGCTATGCCGAAAAGGGAGAATCCGCCGAGCCGAAGAACTGGGACGAAATCGCCGGCCACTGGCTGGTCGTGGACTTCCTCGGGAAGGCAGTCCCGCCGGATCTCTACCCCGCGGCGGATGCGCAGGCGGTGCGGCGCAAGATCGACGAGGCGGTCGAAAAGAGGTACGAGGACCCCGCATTTCTCGATCGGCTGCAGTGGCAGGACCTGACCGGCAGCGACTGGAAGAACGACGACGCGCTGTCGGTCGCCCGCTCGCCGGAAGGGGTGACGCTCTCCTACAACGGATCCGACCCCGCAGGACTCTACTGGTTGAACCAGGTCGTGACCTGGCAGGACTACATCGTCCAGGTCGAGTTCACGACCGACAACGGGTTCCAGGTGCTCCAGCGGACTCTCCCCGGCCAGCCCGCCGGCGCCACGCACGACTTCGACGCAGCGATCCAGACCAACTTCGTGAAGCCCAACGAGCGGACCACGTCCAATCTCTGGGTCTACATGAGCCGGTTCCGGACTCAGATCGGGGACACGAAGGGGCGCCCGGCGATCTGTCCTCCGTCTGCACCGCGCACGGGGGGAATCACGATCCGTGTCCCGAAGGGGACGAAGGTGACGATCCACAAGATCTCGGTGAAGGTGCTGGCCTCGGAGGAGACGGAGGCGGGCCCGCCGAAGTAGGCCTGCCGCGGCCGCGCTCCCGGGTCCGGGGAGCCGCGGCGGCTCACATCGAGAGCGGTCCGCGCGTCACGCCGAAATGCCGGGTCAGGTTGAACCGGCTCCACAGCGCTTCACCCGAGGCGCGCCCCTCCAGCACTGCCGCGTAGGCACCGCGCACCGCCACGGCCTCCCCGGCCGGCTCTTCCAGGAACTCCACCCGGAACCGCCGCAGACCGAGGCGGCGCATCGCGGCCAGGTACTCGCCGGCGGACTGCGCCACGGCATTGAAGACGGTGTTCCGGCAGCCGACGTCCGCCTTGACCGGGTGTTCGTACCCGACGCGGTCGCGCAGCGCGATCCGGTGCGTGTCGCAGGGCCGGCCGCAGTCGGTCCAGTCCTTCCCCGAGGACAGCCTGGCTGCGAAGACGCAGTGCTCGTTGTGGAACATCGGCATGTGCTGGTGGATCACCGTTTCCAGCCAGTCCCGCGGGACCGCGCGCGCCAGGTCCGACAGCTGCTCGAAGTCGAGGTCGTACGCCGGCGTGAGCCGCTCCAGCCCCAGGCCCATCAGCGCGGCCGCCGAGAGTTCGTTTGCGCAGTTCAGCGAGTAGTCGCCGGCGAGGGGAAGCTGCGGCGACTGCGCCTGAAACCAGGAGACCGCCCCCGGATTCCGCGCCAGCACCCCGTCGGGCTGAGCCGCCCGGATGTTCCCGAAAATCCGGAGCTCCTCGCCCGGTTTCTGGATGCGCGGGGTGGCGAGCCACGGCGAGGCGCCCAGCGACCGCAGCCGCAGGACCGCGGCGGGGTACCGCAGCGGGTCCTCGTAGTCGAGGTAAACCCGCCCCCCCGGCGCGGCGAGCGCATCCGCCTGCTCCTCCGTGCGCGCCAGCACCGACAGTTCG
>JABWAY010000104.1 GCA_013360825.1 Candidatus Brocadiia bacterium
CTCCGGAGGGACCGCCGGTGGCCGGCGCTGATCGCGGCGATGGAGCGAGCGGGGGTGCCGGAGAAAGCGCCGCCGGCGGGGACCGGATCCGGGCAGGGGTGACGGCTACTGCGCGGTCGCGGCGCCGGCCCGCTCGAGCCCGAGAATCGTCGCCGCGCTCCGTTTCGCGACGATGCCGAGCCGCGTCTTCGCCCGCGAGGCGCCGACATAGGCGATCCGCCGGAGCACCTCCGGCTCGTTCGCCTCGAGCTCGGTCAGGATCACCGCGTGCCGGTCCAGTCCCTTGAACTTGTGGATCGTCGTCCACCGGACTTCGTTCCGGCCGGGGTCGGCGGAGTCGGTCAGCGAGATCCCCCCGAAGGTCCGGCGCCGCCAGAGCACGCTCTTCTCCGGGCTCCGGTAGGAGAGCACGACCAGGTCGCGGGTCGGGATCTGCTCGTCCCGCACGAAGGTATGCAGGAGGGTGGCGAACGCCGTGAAAAGCTGCTCCTCCGTGTCGTACAGGCGGACCGTCGGCGCCTTCCCGGCGCGCGCGCGGCAGGCGGGCTTCAGCTTCCCTTTGTAGAACTGCATCGCGTGCTCATGGATGCGGCGCAGATTCCGGCAGTTCTCGGGGAGGCTGTAGCGGGTCGGGATGGCGGGGAGGGAGAGCTCGCCGTTGAAGAGATTCTGGTTGTCGTCGTAGAAGACGTAAAACGTCCCGTTCTGCCGGTCCTTCAGCGTCAGCTCGAGAGGCTTCCACCAGTGAGCGCGGAAGTCCTGTCCCTCGTCGACGATGACGGCGTCGAAGCGCTCGTCCTTCAGCTTGCGCGCGGCGGTTTCGAGTGCTTTGGGGAGGTCTTTATCCCACCTCGACTCGCTTCGCTCGCTCGGGGCGGAGCCACGCGCGCCGACTGAGGCGGCCGCGCCGACGGAGCCGCCGGCGCGCTGCTGCCAGTCCTCGCAGAGGGCATGGAAATGCAGGGCGGTGGCGGTGGGGGAGGCGGCCAGCGATTCACGGACATGCTCGGCCAGAAGGATGTTAAAGCAGACATAGAGGACGCGGTGCCCCTGCGCCGCGAGGCGGCGACACTTCTCCACGGCGAGGAGCGTCTTTCCGGAACCCGCACAGCCGCAGATCAGCGCGCGCGGCGTCTCCTGGAGCGAGTCGAGCACCTGATACTGGCGATCGGTCAGCGTGATGAGCTCGGCTTCGATCTCGTCGAGCTGCGCGCCGGTGACCGGCTCGACCATGTGCGAGCCTGCGAGCAGAGCGGTCAGGATGGCCAGGCCATCGTCGCCGAGCAGTTCGGGATGACCGGGGTCCCGCCAGTAACCCATCGCCGCCTCCGCCCACCCTTCGAGGGAGTTCATGTCGCGCCGATCCAGCACCAGCACGTCCGGCAGCCCCGCCACCGCGCGGTCGAAGTTCACGTCCGGAAACGCCACCGCCCACCCGATCGGCCACCGTCGGTCCCCCGAGGCCGGGAGCGATTTCAGGAGGCGAAGAAGCGTCCCCCGGTTGCGTCCGCCCTGCCGCACCGGGTTCCCGATCTTCTTCCCGGCGTGCCCGCCGAGCCCGACCGCATGCCATTCCCCCGACTTCCCGTCGTACGCCACCCCCCCGGACTTGGCTTCGAGGATCAGAATCCCCAGCTCCGGATGCGCAAGCACGAAGTCGGCCTCGCCGTCGCGCGCCGCCCCGCGGTCGTTGAGGGCGTTCCAGCTGCGCGCGTGGAAGACCGTCCAGCGGTCGGAGAGCTGGGTGCGGAATGCGGCGAAGAGCTTGCGCTCCGCGGGGCTCGGGGAGTCCGGGTCCTCGTGGTACTCCTCGGGGTACATGTGTGCCATCAGCGCGCGGGGGCTCTCCTCAGTCGGCCAGGAACCAGAGGACCCCGTCCTTGAAGCCGATCTTGAGACCGCCGCCGACTACCTTCACGATCTCCGCCGCCGGGCGGGCGGTGTCCGGCAAGTCCCAGGTCCGCTCGTCGTGCCACGCGCCCGCGTCGAGGAGGCAGGGAACGCCGAGCTGACCCTCCAGCTTCGTGGCGATTTCGCGCAGCGTCAGGGTCTCCCCCGTGACCCGGACCTCGCGGGCGAGGAGTTTCTCTTCTTCGGCCAGCCGCGCGCCAGCCTCGGCCTTCGCCTTTTCGGATCTGAAGCCGTCAGGGTCCCGATCGCTCCAGATCAGGCCCAGGGCATCGCGCATCCGGACGGCGTCCGCCGCTCCAGGCGCGGCAAGCTTCCCGGCCTCTTCAGCCATGAGCATGATGAGCCCCCCGTCGCGGGCAAGCGCCAGGTGGCAGCCGATGTAGGCGTCCAGAAACCGCAGAACTTCGAGGGCATCATGATCCTCAAACTCCACCCGGAGGGTCGGCCCCGCCGCCATCGTCGGAGTCCGCGTTGCCACCCCCTCCGAGAGCGCCGGGGCATCGCCGACGTCTTCGCGGACCTGCTCGAGAATCTGGGAGACGGTGTACTTTCCGCTCTCGAGCGAGACTCGCGCAGCCAGGTAAGGTTCGACTTCCTTCGCGAGGGCGTCCAGATAGCCGACCAGGACCGCGGCCCGCGACGGCGGCGGTGGCTCCTCTGTCTGTGCGGCGGCGGGGAGAACGGCGAGCGCCAGGATGACGGATGCCAGTCTGACCATCGGGCAGGTCCTCGATATGGCGGGCCGAATTGGCGGGCAATTTCGGCATTGTGCGCGGCGTGCCGGAGCAATGGCGAGCAATTGAAGGGGATTCGAGAAATCCATTGCCCGGCGCGCGGGGGGTTCCTAGAGTCCGCAATCGAGGGTCAGGACGGATTTGCCATCGGTCGGAGCCAGCGGTGAATGACACCGGAGGCGTCCGGCCATCCCATTCCGGAGGGAGGGGCGGATGAAATGGAAACTCAGGGCGTGCGTGGCGGTTGCGCTGTCCGCTGCGGTCGCCGTTGCGGTGATGCGCCGGGGGGCGACTGCGGGGGAGGACAGGCCGCACGCTGTCTTCGAGGCGGAGGACCCGCCGCCCAACCGCGACGGACGCGTGATCGTCGCCGTGATCGACACCGGCGTGGACACGACGCATCCGGCACTCAAGGATGCCTGCCTCCCCGGGATCAACCTCGCCGAACCCGACCAGCCCGCCGCTGACCTGGCCGGCCACGGCACCGCGGTCGCAGGGCTGATCGCGGCGGTCACGAAGGATGAATCCGTGACCGGGACGGCGGACAGCGCGGCCCGGATCCTGCCGATCAAGGTCACCGCCGGCGCGGAACGCCAGACCCCTCCGACCTTTCTCGCCGCCGGGATCGACGTCGCTCTCGACGCCGGCGCCGGCGTGATCTGCATCGCCATGGGGTCGCCGCGCAGCACGCAGGCGCTGGACGAAGCGCTGGAACGGGCGCGGAAGAAGGGGGTGCTGGTGATCGCTTCGGCAGGGATTTCGGACGGGTCGGCGGACTACTGGCCCGCGATGCACCCCTGGTCGGTCTCCTGCACGGTGACGGAGCAGCGCGAGGTCGAGTTGCCGGACGGGAGCCGGGCGTTCGTGGACGTTCCGGCGTCGCGGGCCCACATCTCGGGGAAGACGGAGCTGATGGGGAACGGGTTCGCGCAGTCGCTCGCGGCGGGCGGCGGGGTCGCGCCGCTCGAGGGGTCGAGCGTGGTGACGGCGCGGGTCGCGGGATACGCGGCGAAACTCCGGCGGTCCCGGCCGGACGCGGGCGGGGCGGAACTGCGCCGGATGCTGGTCCTCAGCGGCGCGCCCGTGCGCCTGGGGAACTACAGCCTGAACTTCCCGACGCGGATCGTGCATCCGCGGCTGGGGGGATCGGCGGCCGGGCGGTCGCGCGATCTCTGCCTGGAAGCGTTCGACACCAACCCGGGGCCGGTCGAGCCGGGGAAGCCGGCAAAGCTCGAGGTCCTCGTCACGAATCTCGGGGATGTCGAGAAGGCGGGGGACGTGGTCGTCGCGTTCCCGAAACTGAAGATCGATCTCACCCACCCGGTCGCCGCGTTGCGCCCCGGCGAAACGCGGCGGATCGAGGTCGATCTCCCGGCGATCGAAGCGGGGTCCTGGGGCGGAACGGTCACGATCCGCTCGGAGAAGGACGACAATGCGGCGAACGACACGCTTCCCATCAAGCTGAACGTCCAGCCCGCCCCCGACGTCGCGGTGCTCGTGAAGAATCTCCGGGTCGAGAAGCTGCAGTACGGGAGCAGGGAACTGGTCGTGGTGATGGAGGTGCAGAACTGTGGGCTCCAGGAAGTCGCGGGTCACGCGGGGGGAGCAATTCTTGAGTCGGTCTCTGAACAGGCGGTCAAGCTCGGCCCGAGAGAGACCAGAACGATCACGACGCGGCTGAGCATCCCGGATCTGAACGACCAGCAGATGGCGGTTCGTCCCAGCCTCGGATTCCAGATCGACGGCAAGCCAATTCACACCATCGCGCTCACCATCAAGTGTGTGCAGGTGGAGGCGATCGTGCAGTACGCGGATGCGTGGGCCACGCGGGAGATCATCCTCGACGCGCCGGCATTCGTGGTTGCAGGCCGAGCGACCGTTCCTGTCCTGCTATTCGCCCCGGAAGTTCACACCCAGATCCAGACGGCGAGCGCAGGAACCAAAGTCGGGCGATATCCCGAAGTCGCCCCCCGCGGCATCTGGCTGCACGAGGTCCAGATCGAGGACGTCCCGCGGGAGGCCGCGATCGGGCGCGTCATCACCCCTGGACTTCCGCCGGCGACGTTCCCCGGGGCGAAGTCGCTGTTCAGCGTCGTCGGGAGGACGACGGCGCCGCTCAACGCGGATCGAGTGCACAGATCCGCAGGGGTGGAGTGCGAAACCGGCGTCGGGATGCCGCTGGATCCGCTGGACCTGGTCCGGTTCCTGAACGAGGACGGATGGCACGCGGTCCTGAACATCCCGATCGCATCGCTCGCCCTGCCGGAGGAGCGGGAAGCGTACCTGCACGCCTGGGTCCGGCATCTCGACTTCGCCCTGAATCCGAACGACGCGCGGTGGAGCGACTTCGACTCCAGCTCCGCGGTCGCGGAGGCGGTCCTCCGCGTGAGGCTCGGTGCGTCGCTTCCGAAACTCCACGAGGAGGGCCAGTACTACGACGTGCACGTCCACACGGCGTCGGAGTTCTCGCGGGACGCAGTGGAGCCGCGGCTGTCGTGGGGGGGGCCGCTCTGGATGCTGGTGCGGAGCGCGCACGCGATGGGATTTGTGGACGAGGAGTATGTGCGGGCGGTCCGGCGCGGGTCGGTGGCGGAGATTGCGGCGAGGGAGGTGCTGTTCACGACCGATCACAACTGCTTCCTGACCGACGCCCACACGCCCGATGCGCTTCCCTATGGAAAGGAGGCGGAGTTCGCGACGATCCGGCGGTTTGCGGGGCGCGGGGCGGGGCAGGAAGTGGCGATGCAGGACCGGAACGGGCGGCCGACGGGGGCGGCGCATGCGCTGGTGTACGGGGCGGCGCCGATGCGGGGGCCGTGGCATGGGGGGCGGACGTGGGCGCGGGGGTTGGGGAATGCGAAGGCGGTTTTGGAGCGGATCCAGAAGGCGGACCTGGGCAACCTGGCGGACAGGACGCTGCCGGGGATCCTGAGGCGGCTGCGGGATCATGACGTGGAGCGGGCGGCGGTGCTGGATGGCGTGAACGAGGCGTTGAGGGAGCGGGGGGCGCCTGCGCTGACATCGGACGCGTTCCTGAAAATTGTCACGGTCTGGGGGGATCTGCAGCGGGGGCAGCTCGAGGAGCTGGTGGCGATGGCGGACCGCGTGGTTTCCGGGGCGATCGAGCGGCCGGAGGCCAACGACAACACGGTGGCGTTCGTGGAGCAGCAGCTCGCGGCGCACGGGGCGTGGATCGCGGCCCATCCGATGGCGGGGTCGAACCTGAACTGGCGGGTGGAGGACCTCGACCGCGCCGCGAACCTGACGCGGGAGCGGTTCGTGGAGATCGAAGCGGCGGGGCGGTTTCCGTTCGTGGGGGTGCAGGCCTGGAACGAAACGCCGATGATCCGGGTCCCGCTGTCCGATCCCGCCGAGCTGCGACAGCTGAACTTCTGGTCGCGGGCGCGCGAAGGGATCGGCGCGGGGATCTACCAGGACGCGCAATGGCACTGCGAGTGGATGGCCGGGATGCTGCACTACCTGAACGCGATGGCGCGGCCGGGGCTCAACACCTCCTTCCAGCCGCGCGAACGTCGCCGCCGGCTGTTCATCCGCAAGCTGTACCACTACGCGGGAAGCGACGCGCACGGAAGTTTCAACTACACGACCGGGGTCGGCGCCACGCTGCTGACGAACCCGACCCTCATGCCGCTTCTCGCCGCCTTCGGCCACCAGCATGGGACGAGCACGCACTCGTCGCATTTCGGAAGCGCCCGTGTGTACGCGCAGAAGCCGGCGTTCGAGGAGGTCTATCGGGGACGGGTGGTCTGCACGGACGGTCCGCTGGCGTGGATCGAGCTCGACGGTGACCTCAAGTTCGACGGGAAGGCGCTGATCTGGCACGAGAGCTGGGACGAGCCATCGCGGGCGCAGGACGTCGACGGGGAGATCGGCGGGGACGGGGCGTTCGACGGGCGCCGGACGGCGCTGGTCCGGCGGGATTCGGACGCACTCGTGCTCCGGTACCGGGTGGCGGACAGCGGCCGGCTCGCGCCGCGAATCCAGCGGATGGACCTCTACACGCTCCTGGCGAACGGAGAGCGGATGGGGACGGAGTTCGCCGGGGACGTCGCGATCCGCGTCCCGAAGCCGAGGACGATGTGGCGTCCAGGCGAAGGCCAGGACTGGCAGTACCGGGCGCTGACCCCCTGGAGCGCCGCGTCCGCCGGCTTTCTGTTCGCCGGCGGGTTCTCGAGCTGGGAGGAAGAGCTCGATCAGCGGTACAGCCCTCTGGCGAAACGCTGCATGACCAACCCGATCTGGTTCAGCACCGTGCGGATCGGAGCGACCGCGGAGCCCGCGGGGCTGGACGGAAAGGCGATCGTGCCCCCTGGGAAATTCGTGGCGACGTTCCGGGCGGACCACGCGATGTTCGAGGCGGCGCCGGTGGTCCTTCTGAAGCAGTTCAACAGCGAGGGGGACAGCGTCGGGGCGACCTGGCGGCTGAAACCGACCCGGTCAGACGCCGACGGGTTCTGGAAGCCGGAGGTGAGGGATGATGGCGAAGGGGAGTTCGAGGCGGACGACACGGTACTGGTGGCGGTGAACGAGGAGCCGATCGTGCTGGGACTCCCGTGGTACCCGCGGGAGGGGGTGAACACGTTCGCGCTGATCCTGTCGGGAGCGAAAGACACGCACGGCAACCCGCTGAACGCGGTCGCGGCGAAGATCGAGATCGAGTGGCCGGTGGCCGTAGTGCCGCTTCCCGATGAAGTCTCCCTCCCCGATGCGGTGCCGGGGGGCGGGGAAGGGCTGGCGACGGTGACGGTCCGGCCTGGGGAGACGATCGAGCTGCCCCGCGGGGCGACCCGGGACGGGAAGAAGATCCCGGCGGGGGCGTGGGCGGTGCCGGGGCAGATTCCTGCGGCGGGGATTTCGCTTCTGGTCGCCTGCGGGACGCAGACCGCGACGGTACTGCTCGTGGCGGGGGAGCGGGAGACAGGTCCGGCGCTGTCGCGGGTGCGGGGAGGCGGGTTCGTGGGGAATGTCCCTTCGCCCGGTCAGGGACCGGCGCAGGTCTCCGTCGCGAATCACACCGACCGGAGTGTCGTGGTCGGAGAGCCTGCGGTGGTGACGGCACGGAGCTGTGTCTTCGTGGCGCCCGAGCTCGCGCCGGGGGCCTGCACCGCGACGATCCGGCAGGGCGGCGGGGTCGGAAAGCATGACCTCGAGGCCGTCGCGGCGATCCTGCGCTGGGAGGGCGGGACAGCGACCGTGGGGGAGCAACGGACGCTGACGCTGGTCCTCGTCGGCGCGGCGCGCCCCGCGGAGTGGACGGTCTCGGGAACGCTGCGCGTCCGGAAGGCCGAGATCACGCAGGTCGAGCCCGGCGTCACGCGCCGTGCCGACGGCTCGCTCGAACTCACAAACCTCCGCGGGGATGCCGGACGCATCCTGACCGCACGGGCCCGGGAGGTGGGGGAAATGGAAGCGGAGTACGAGCTGCGGGCGGCAAGAACCCGCTGATTCGGCAGCGATTTCGAACCGCGGCCCGCTCCTTCCGTTAGGAGTGCGGTCGTCGGGTCCGGATGGAAGTGGCCCCCAGAGATTCACCTTGAAGGAGGCATCCCTTGAAAACGTTCCTCTTCCTGGCCTTGAGCGCTCTGCTCGCGGTTGCCGAACCCGCCGTCATCATCAGTGACGCGACCTGGAAGGCGGGCGAGTCGGGGGAGCCGGGGTGGACCACCGGCGCGTTCGACGACAGCGCGTGGGCCCCGGCGACGCCTCTGCTGGGACCGACAGGAAATGGCGACCACTACAGCGTCCGGAACGTGTTCGGGTACGCCTCAAAGGCCGAATGGATCTGGGGGCCCGGGCGCGCGTGCTGGCTCCGCCGCACCTTTGACGTCACCGCCGGATTCCGGCGCGTCGAGCTGATCTACAGCATCGACAACATCGGCGACATCTACGTGAACGGCGAACTCGCCGACCGGCACACCATCACACAGTTCGGAGCCCGCGGCGCTGCCTGCATCGTCGATCTCCTGCCCTGGGTGCGCGAAGGCTCCAACATCATCGCGATTTACGCCCGGAACATCTCCGGTCCCTACGGTGTCGCGGCCGAGATCCGCGTCGACGGCGAGCCCTTCCTGGATGTGCGCTCGGGGACACAGAGCTCACTGAGCGTGGAGGTCCGCGAGGCTGCACGGGGGTTCGCCCGGCACTTCGATGCCCAGGACCTGGGGGTCCGCGAAGCCGCAGAGGGCGCTCTCCGTTCCCTCGCGCTGCGGCACGGGTTCGAAGTCACCATTGCCGCCAGACCAGAACTGGAGTCGGCCGAGGCGAAGGCGCGACTGCATGCGCTTCAGAGGAAGCTCCCCGCGAAAACCTGGGCGCCCGTCGTGGGACCGGATGAACGCTGGGCCTTCGTGAAGTGGTCGCCCGCGAACGTGGAGC
Source organism: Candidatus Brocadiia bacterium (assembly GCA_013360825.1). Classification (GTDB taxonomy): domain Bacteria; phylum Planctomycetota; class MHYJ01; order WSZJ01; family WSZJ01; genus WSZJ01. The sequence goes on from JABWAY010000104.1 coordinate 9,042, forward strand.
AGGTCCTCGAGGACAGCCCGGACGATCAGAGGGCGCTCGTCCGGCTGTTTGTCGCCGTCCGCTCCTGCAGTGATCTGGATCCGGAAGGGATCGACAGAGTGCTGCGGAACGCCGCCCTGGGCGTTCCCGACCTCCCCGCCGAGCGCGCCGTGCGGTCGATGGTCAGCGCCAACCTCGAGTCGCAGGTGGAGACGCTCCGCGCGGTCCTGCTGAAGCGCCCGGCCTCGCGTGCCGGGGCGTTCGCGGCCTCGGGGCTGGCGCGACTGGGCAACGAACGCGACATTCCGGCGTTGATCAAGGCGGCGGAATGCGGAAATCCGGTGACCGCCCGCGCTGCGACTGCCGCGATCCGGATTCTGACCCGGTAATCCTCCCGGCGTTCGCTCTGGCAACGAACAGCGCCCCCCGCAATCGCGGGGGGCGCTTCACTGACTCCCGGTTCGACCTGCCGGTCACGCCTGCCGCAGCAGTTCCCGCAGCGCTACTCCCAGGGGAGGCGTTTCGCCCTGGACAGCAGCGCCGCCCAGCGCGAATCCTGGCGCAGGGGGGCGAGGGCGGAATCGGACTCCAGGGTCTCCACGTCCCGGTAGCCGCGGTCGATCGCCTCGGAGAGCGCCTCGAACGCCGCGTCCAGGGCGGCGACACGCGCCTGCTCGTCTTCCTTCAGCCCGGCGGCCTGGAGCCCCAGCGCGCGCGCGCTGAGCACCGGCAGTTCTGGACCGGGAGAACGGAGTCGCCGCGCCTCGGCCGCATGCTCCAGCGCCAGCGCCCAGTTCCCCGCCTGGAGCGCCCGGTTGCCGCGCTGGAGGGACGTGGACGCGCGCGGGTGGCGCTTCGCATACGCAGCGGCGTATTCATCCGCCTCCGCGCGCGAGTCCGCGAGCCCGCGCTGTTCCAGCGGCGTCATTTCGCGGGGCGCGACCGACTCCGCGAACCGGAGCGCATCCATCGGAAGGTGCAGGATCACTCCTGCGCGCCGCACGACGGCGAACCGTTCGTCCGGCGTGAAGCTGACGGGGCTGCTGCAGGATTTCGGAAGCGCCCCGATGTCGTCGAGGGTATGGGCATCGTAGAACCGCGCCGTGTATCCGGTGTCCAGCGCGAGGACGTCTCCGCGCCGGCCCATCACGATGAACGTCTCCTGGATCAGCGGCCAGCGGCCGGTGCGGAGGAATTCTCCCGTCCGGGGGTTCCAGGCCCGCACGCTGGCGTCCATCGCGGTCGAGTAGAGCGTTCCGTCCGCCCCGAACGCCGTGCTGATGGTCCAGCCCGTGTGCCCGGTGGCCCGGCAGACCAGGTGCTGGTCCGCGGAGTCGTAGACCGCGACCGTCGCCGTCGCCGCGTCGATCATGGCGAAGACGCTCCCGTCGTCGCTGATCGCCGCGAAATCGTACGTGACGGGCGGGGTCTTGAAGATCGGGCCGGGCTTCAGCGTCGCCATCTCGACGATCCGGGCCTCCCCGCCGCCGATCGCCGCGAGGAGCCATTCGCCGTTCCGGCTGAACTGGGTCCAGGGGAGCAGGCCGTTCAGCGAGATGTTCCCGATGGGCCCCTTGTCCATGTCGCCGACGAGCAGTTCCTGGGCGCCGGGGGAGTTCAGGATGAAATGCCGGTCGTTCCCGGAGACGCGGATCGACGAGATCGGCCCCTCGAAGGGCCACGACGCGAGGAGCTTGCCGGTCGCGTTGTCGCGCTTCTCGAGCCCTCCGTCGGGACCGCGCACGAGCGCGATCGTCCCGTCCAGGTTCGTAAACACCTGCTTCTGCGTCGCGCCCCAGCCGAACGTCGGCAGGCACGCCCCCGGGGCCGTGTCCCAGACGATCGCGGCCCGGTCCCGCCCTCCGGATATCATCCGCCGGCCGTCGGGGGAGAAGCAGGCGAACTCCAGGTTGTATTCATGGCCCCGGAATCGGACGAGATCTTTCCCGGTCGCGAGATCGCGCGCCACCGCCCCGGGCCCGATCCAGATCAGGCCCCGCGTCCAGTCCCGGTCCAGGTTGCGGTGGGTGAGCCGCCCCTCCGGAAACTCGCAGAAGGAAAGCTCCTTCGAGAAGTCGGACGTAAGGACGTGGATGCCCAGATCCGACTGCAGCGCCACCCGTTTCCCGTCCGGGTGGTGGATCGCCTTGTACACCAGGATCTGCCGGTCGGGCGGCCCCCCGGGATTGTCCACGGCGGGTCTGAGGATCCGGAAATCCTGCAGGATGGCGAGCGTCTCCAGGTCCCGGCGGAGGACTCTTCCGGCCCGGCAGAGCGTGAGGATCGACCGGGAGTCCGCGGCAAAGTCGAACCGCACACCTTCCCGGGTGTGCCCCTCGAGGGGGCGGGGTTCAGAAGGGCTTTCGACACGCCAGAGGAGGCCCGCCGTCTCGAACATCGGGACGGCGGCGACCCACCGGCCGTCGGCGCTGATTGCCGCTTCGTAGACCGGCCAGGGGGTCCTGAAGACGGTCGCGTCTCCGTCCGCTCCCCAGAGGCGGACGGTCGCGTCGGCCGACCAGCTCAGGACCCGGCCGCCCGGCGCCCAGGATGCGCCGTGGAGGACTCCGGTGTGGCCGTTGAGTACGCGCAGGCACTGCCCGGTCGCGGTGTCCCAGATCCGCGGCGCGACGTCGATTGACCCTTTCGGCTGGAACGCCGCGTGCCGTTCGAGGGCCGGGTCGCCCGGGACGGTGAGAAGGCGCGTTCCGTCCGGGCTCCACGCCACCCGGTCCACGCTGCTCCGGTGTCCCTCCAGCCGCTGGAGTTCCACCCCCGTCGCGGGGTCCCAGATCCGCGCCGTGAAGTCCGCGCCCGAGGTCGCCACGCGCAGTCCGTCCGGGCTGAACTCCCCGTCGGTGACGTTGTGTTCGTGGCCGAGGAAGCGCGAGCGTTCGAGGAGTTCGCAGAGTGCGGTCCAGAGGGCGTTGGTGGAGGCGGTGCCGGGGGCGCGGCGGGCGGCCTCGGTGGCGATGAGGAGGGCGGCGGTGGGGTTCTCGGAGAGGAGGTTGATCGAGTACGCGGCCATCCGCTGGCCCTGGGCGAGCCGGAGGGAGGCCTGCGATTCCTGCCGCGCCCGGCGCGCCTCGTCGGTGCGCATGTCGGCCTCGCGGTGGGCGATTTCCTCGGCTGCGGCGCGGTTGGACGCGAGGCGCGCGTAGCCGAGGGAGACGGCGACCCCGGCACATGGGACAGGTGGCCTATTTGAAACGGGTTACGCGGCTTATTTCTCATGTGAGTGGCCGTATGATAGTAGCAAGTCGCCATGCTGATCAGAGTAAAATGGATAAGCACCATTGAAAGGACGCAGCATCATGACCATCAAAGCAGTCGTTTTTGATATTGGCGGTGTGTTGGAATATACCCCCGATCAGGGACGGGCCGAACAAAAATGGGCCAAAATCCTAGACTTTGAGACCGGGGAGTTGTGGCAGCGCATGTTGCATCTGTGGCGGGGTGGGGAGATCGGCACATGCACCGAAGCCGATGTGCTGG
>JABWAY010000468.1 GCA_013360825.1 Candidatus Brocadiia bacterium
CGGCGACCGGCGCGCGCCGCGACCAGAGGCCGAGCGCGGCCAGGGCGAGAACCGCCGCCGCCGCGAGCCCTACTCGATGGACCGCAGAAACCGGAGCAGACATTCGATCTCCCAGACGGTCAGGTGTGAGGTCACGCCATGCGTATCCGGAATGCCGTCCCGCTCGTTCAGCCCCTCCTCGTACGTCCCGTCCCGGCGCGGCCGCAGCGCCGCATGCCCCGGCGTGCAGACCACCTCCCGCAGGCTCACCGCCCGGCCGTGATGCAGAAACCGCGGCGGACGCGCCCAGAGGCCTCGAAGCGACGGGGCCACGAAGAACCCCTCGTGCTCCTCCACGCGCCCCGCGTCGTCCGGATCCCAGGCGCGGACATACCCGTTGATGGCATCCAGCCGGTCGGCGCTGACCAGCGTGTGCACGTTGTCCCTCGGCGCCGCGGAGACCAGCGGCGGAAACGAACGGTTCCCGTTGTGCGGGTGCCGCTTGTCCGTGAACCCCGGCGCCGGGTGGCACTGCGCGCACCCCGTGCGCGCATCCTCGAAAATCCGCTTCCCCACCCGGACCTCCGGATCGTCCGGATCCTCCGGATTCGCGAGCAGCCTCGGCTCCGCCCCCTGGTAGGCGCCGACGAATTTCTGGCAGTCCCGCAGCGTCGCGGGCCGTCCCCAGTACTGCCCGGATATGCGCGCGAAATGCAGCTCCCGGCGCTTCATCAGGTCCGCCAGCCGGACGTCCCCCGAAGCCCACCGTCCGGTCGCCAGGACGATCGCGTCCGCCGACCGGGCGTACAGGCGCTCCTCCTCCGGCGTGGCCACGATGCCGCGGTAGTCGCCGGTCGGGGTGACCCCCTGGAAATCGACGAGCGGGTTCTGCTCCATGATCATCGTGAGCGGCTCGTCCATCGAGAGGGTCCCCTCGAGGAAGAAGGGGACGTCGTGAAAGAGTCCGCGCATGTCCGGGACCTCGCGGCTCCCTCCGGTCCGCTCCTCCCCGGAGCGGCTCTGGCCCATCACCTGGCTCACGGACCACTTCTTCCCGTCGGAGGCGTCGCGGAAGTGGCAGTGGACGCAGCTCTGGTCCTGGTCGACGGAGAAGATGGAGGTCTGGACGAAGAACTCCCCGCGTTCGAAGTCCGTCGACGGGAACGGTTCCGGCAGCCGCGAGAGCAGGAGATCGGAGGTGCCGCCGGTCTCGAGGTCGATGAAAGTCACGCTTTCGGCGAGGTGGTTCGCGACCACCAGGGTCCGCCCGGCGACGGCGATCCCAGCGGGCTTGAATCCCGTCGGGAAGACGCGGCCGGGGAGAAGGCGGTGGCCGTCGCGCGTCCACTCCTGCACCTGGAAGGTTCCCGACATCGAGACGTAGAGCCGATCCCCGTCGACGGCGATCTGCTCCGGGAACGCGCCGACGACTTTCATCAGTGCCGGCGGGACATCGCCCTTCTTGTCCCCCGGCAGGGACTCGAAGGTATCGGAGGTGTAGCGGACCCAGAGGGGCGATTCCCGGTAGGACGCGACGTCGTCCACCGACGGATCGAGGAGAACGATGTCGTTGGTGATGTCGCGGAATTTCTCCTGGGCGGTTCCGTCCACATCGTCGTAGGGGCCGAGCGGCGCCTGTTCCTCCAGGGGGAGCGGCCGGCCGGTCGCCGGATCGCGGAACAGGGTGAATTCGGTCTCCGCGCCGGCCGGGTCGAGCGACTCGCGCCCCGGATGGCGCGCTTTCGGGTGGCCGGAGCCCACGCCCAGCGTGGCGAAGACCAGGCGGTCGCCGGACCAGGCGATGTCGTTGACGGGCGAGCGCGTGAAGATCCGGCGCACTTCGCGCATCGAGCGCAGGTCCACGACGGACACGTCGAGGGATCCCGTATTGGCGACATAGAGCGTGCGCCCGTCCGCGCTGACGGCCATGTCCCGCGGCTTGTCTCCGACGTCGATGCCGGGACCGGGGGTTCCCGTCGCGATCCAGTCGCGCAGCGCGCGGTAGTCCGGGTCGCGGAGCGGATCGCGGAACACGGCGCCGCCCGCGTGGTGCCGGCCGTCCACTCCCCCAGCCCATCCTCCCGCGCGCCTGTCCGTGGCGAACCGCAGGAGCGGACTGGCCTCCGGGTCACGCGCGAAGACGTGGGCGACGGCGCTCCGGAACGCCTCCTCCGCATCCGGTCCCGCCGAGAATCCGCCGAGCCCGTGCAGGTGGCACGCCGCGGTCCCGCACCCGGCGCGGAGAAGGCCGTGGATGCCGCCCGTCCCC
>JABWAY010000105.1 GCA_013360825.1 Candidatus Brocadiia bacterium
CGCCGCTGCCGCCGCCGCCGCCGGCGCCGCAGCGCCCGCCGCAGGAGTCGCCGCCGCTTCCTTCTCCTTCGGCTTCGCCTTGAGCTGGATGCTCCGGATCTTCGGCAGGTTGTAGACCGACCGCGTCTCGTCCGCCTTGCCTTCTTCTTCGAGGATCTTCAGCCGCTCCGCGCGCGTGAACACGTTCCGGTGCCGCTTCAGCGTCCCGAGTTTCTTCAGACTCTTGTGGATCGACATCGACCGCCTCCGTCAGGGTTTTGGGCGGGAAAGTGTAGCAGTCGGGGGCGCGAATGCAAGACCCCGGCGCAAATAGCGGCCGGAGCCCCGCGAATTCGGGTCAAGTTCACGGAGCCGCGCGCCGATCAACTCCCGTGGAGGAGATACCCCATGGCGAAAAAAGACGGCGTGGAAATTTTCGAGCTGTTCCGGCACGGTCGTCCGGCGGCCACTGAGACGCGGGAGCTGGAAAAAGCTCCCGTTCCCAGGGTGGCCTCGCCCCCGAGCGCGCCGCCCGTGGCGTCGACCGGCGGGAATTCCCCGGGGATCGGGGACACGGTCCTGTCCGTCCGGTTGAATACCGCCGTGATCGGACTGATGGTCGGCGCCGGGTGCCTGTTCGCGACATTCGCCATGGGCGTCCAGTACGAGCGGCGCCAGCACGGGGCGGATCCCTCCGCGACGGGCGTGGCTGCCGGGGGCGACGCCGTTCCCCCCGCCCTCCACGCCGCCTCGGCGCTTCCCCCCATCGCCCGTGAACCGCGCCGCGAGATTCCTCCCGTGGCGGAGCCCCGCGGCGGCGATCCGGGCAGGGCGCAGGTGCCTCCTCCGGTGGCGGAGCCGAAGAAGGGCTGGAGCCTGCTGCTGATGGCCTACGGCCGGGACGACGAGGGACTGGCGCAGCGCCTGCTCGCGCGGGTGAAAGCCGCCGGCGGGACGGAGGCGTCGGTGGTGAGAAACGGGGACAACTGGGCGGTCGTGGCGGGGTTCTACGACAAGCAGGGCGCGGCGGAGGCCCAGGCCCTGCTGCGGAAATACCAGAACATGGCCGGCCGCCTGAACGTCCGGCTCGACCTGACCTGGATGTCGCAGACGCGCTGACATGAAGACGGCCGCCGAGTGCCTGCCCTGCGTGCTCCAGCGCGTCCTCGAGGCCGCGGGGCGGGTGACGGATGATCCCTGGCTGCGCAAGAAGGTCATGATGGATATCGCGGCGGCGGTCGTGGACGGCTCGATCGATTTCGACCGGTCACCCGCCGAGGTGACGAGCGACGCGCTGGTCCGCGCCTGCGCGCTGCTGTCGCCGGACCCGTTCCGCGACGAGCGCGTCCGGATGAACGAGGCGCTTCGCATCCACCACGCCGCCCTCGTCCTCCACCTGCAGGGACAGCCGGACCCGTTCGAAGCGGCGGTGCGGCTGGCGGCGGTCTCCAACGACACGGCATTCCTGGACGCGCCGATCGATCCGGCGGGGCTGATCCGCGCGGCCGCGGCCCGGTCCTTCGCGGTGAACGACACGGGGAAACTGCGCGCGGCGCTCGCGGGGGCGCGGCGCGTCCTGTACATGCTCGATCGTGCCGGCGAGGCCGTGGCGGACCGGATTCTGATCGAAGCGATCGGGCCGGAGCGGACGACCGCGGTGGTGCGGCGGCGGCCGCTCCTGCGGGAGGCGATTGAGAGCGACGCGGTGCAGGTCGGCATTCCGTGCCGGATCATCACATCCGGCGCCGACGCGCCCGGGGCCCCGGTGTCGTCGATCTCGCTCGAGTTCCGCCGCGAACTCGACCACGCGGACGTGATCATTGCCAAGGGCGAGGCGGCGTGGCAGACGATGGAGGAGGGGCCCTGGAAGGCGTTTCACCTGATGGTGGCCGGGTGCCCGTGCACGGCGCGGGCGATGCGCGTGGCCGCCGGGAGTGCGCTCTGCCTCGGGCGGGAGCCGGTGGCGACGCGGGTGACGCGGAAGAGCGGCGGGACGACGGTGGCGCGGCGGGCGTAGGGCGGCGGGTCGGGTCTCTGCAAAAGCGGACAACCCCCCGAGCGCAGGGGGTTGACACTCGGAAGGTTGCCGCTCCAGGTTGGGCGAATGCCCTGGGTCAGGCCACACACCTGACCCCTTTGAGTTTGATTTCGGTGCCGGTCTCCGTGGTTCGTTTCGGTTCACTGCGTTCGACGGGGGAGACTAAAGCAACTCCGGTGCCATGCGCGGAAATCCATAACATGTGCAAGCATATGGAGTTGTGAACTTCCGAAGATTTCTCGGACCGTCCTCATTCCGGGACAGAAGAGGACACTGTCTCCAACACCCCGGGGAACTCACCCCGCCGCAGAATTGACACCCCCTCCGCCCCCTGTTGGAATGCGCGCCTCACCTACCGGAGACCCAGCCATGCGCGTGACGTTCCCCTGCAAGCGGTGCGGCCGCGAAATCACCGCCGAATTTACGCGCCCCGGCAAGACCGCCCAGTGCAAGGGGTGCAACTCGACCCAGGAGATTCCGGGCGAAGCGCCCCAGACGCAGTACGCCGCGGGGAAGGCGCCTCCCCCTGCGGCCGGTGGAGGGGGCTCGGGGGGAGGCGGATCGAAAAAACTCCTCATGATCGCCGTCGTCGTCGCCCTCGCCGTCGCCGCCTGGTTCCTCAGGCACAAGTTCCTCTAACCGGAGAGCCCGATGACCCCCGAAGAACGCGCCGAACTGCTCCGGATCGTCAAGTCCGTCGTGAAATTCGGGGATTTCACCCTCTCCAGCGGGAAGAAGTCCGACTTCTACATCGATTGCCGCCTCGTGACGCTCAACGCGCGCGGCCTTCTCCTCACCGCGCGCGCCATGCTCGAGATCATCCGTCCCCTCCGGCCCGTCGCCGTCGGCGGGCTCGCCGTCGGGGCCGATCCCCTCAGCGCCGGCGTCGCCGTCGAGAGCGCCCGGGAGGGCGACCCGATCGACGCGTTCATCGTCCGGAAGGAGGCGAAAGGACACGGGACGAAGAAGTCGATCGAAGGACCGCCCCTGGCCCGGGGAGCGCGCGTCATCGCCCTCGACGACGTCGTCACGACGGGCGGCTCCACGGTCCAGGCGATCGAGCGCCTGAGGGAGGAGGCCGGCGCCGACGTCATCGCGGCCGTTGCGCTCGTCGACCGCGAAGAGGGCGGGAAGGAAGCGCTGGCCGCGATGGGGGTCCCGCTCCACGCGGTCTTCCGGAAGTCCGAGTTGCGCTGAACGGCCCCCGTCCGCCGGGTGCGCGCGCCGCCCGGCAGCCCCGCGGACTCCCCGGCATTGCGACAGCCGCCCGACGCCGAAAAAAAAACGGGGGGAAGCCTCACGGCCTCCCCCCGCGCTCAGTTTCGCGTGCGACTACGTCTTCACTTCAGGCTTCGCATTCGGATCGATCTCCGCCTCGTGCGCCAGGTAGTAGAGCGTCAGGTACATGTGGAACAGCGGAATCACGACGAGCAGCCCGAGTCCGCAGGTGATCAGCCCCACGATGTACAGCACCACGAAGATCACGAACGCGATGATCGTGGGCACGAGGTGCTTGAGGAAGAAGTTCAGCCCGAACTTGAGCGAGGTCATGAAATCGGCCTTCTTGTCCACGCAGTAGGGGAAGGCCCACCAGGTGATCAGGAAGCCGAACGGGACGATGACGGTGAACAGTCCGAGGACGAGGTAGTCGACGAAACGCTCGAAACCCTTGAACAGGTCCCCGATCTCGACCTTCTCGCCGCGCTTCGCCTTGAAGCACATGTAGTACCAGCCGGCGATCATCGGCCCGAGGCAGATGTAGAAGCTGAATCCGCCGATCAGGGCGCCGAGCAGCGTCGCGATGGCGAACGGAACGAGGTGCGGTTTGAGGACGGTCCAGGCCTCTCCGAGGCCTCCCTGAATGGCTTTTGTGGCGTCATCGGACATGAACGACTCCTTTCGATGGAATATTGGGCGCGAAATGCGTGAAGTGTCCGGTTAAACGGCGGGGGGCGTTTCCCGCGCCCCTGATCCTGAAGCGTGGGATGATAGGCAGGGCAGTCGGGGGCGTCAAATGAAAGCTTCGCCCGGTCGCGGGAACTGCCTGTCGGGTCCGGGTCTGCCAGTCTGACACCTCGCGCGTCGTGGCGCCGGAGGAGTTGCATCTTGGAACCCCATATTGGGAAAGGCGTTGCGTAAACGGCTCTGGTGGAAGCCCGGGGCACATCGTTTGCTTCCCACCCCGGAACGCACGATTGTCTCTCCCTTCAATAAACGGAGACCGTCCCGATGTCTAAACAGCTCAAGTTCGACGCCGATGCCCGGGAATCGCTCCGCCGCGGTGTCGAAAAGATGGCCCGCGCCCTCAAGACCACCCTCGGCCCCCGCGGGAATCCGGTGATCCTCGACCGGGGCTGGGGAGCGCCGAACGTGCTGGACGACGGAGCGGCGGTGGCGGACGAAATCGAGCTGTCCGACCCGTACGAGAACGTCGGCGCCCAGATGATCAAGCAGGCCGCCAGCAAGACCGGGGACGATGCCGGCGACGGAACGACGACGGCCGCGACACTCGCCGAGGCGATCTATGCGGAAGGCGTCAAGCGGGTGACCGCGGGAGCCGACCCGATGGCGCTTCAGCGCGGCATCCAGGAAGCCGCCGAATTCGTGGCGGCCGGGCTGACGAAGCTCGCCCGGAAGGTCGAGGGGCGTCGGGACTGGGAGAGGGTGGCGGCGGTCGCCTCGAAGGATCCCGCGCTCGGGAAGTTCGTCGCGGAGGCGCTGGAGAAGGTCGGCGCCGAGAAAGGCGTGATCACGGTCGAGGAAGGGAAGTCGACCGAGACCGAGGTCAAGGTCGTCCAGGGGATGCACTTCGACCGCGGCTACCTCTCGACCTCGTTCATCACGAACGAGAAGGAGGGGCTGGCCGAGCTCGAGAATCCGCTCATCCTGATCCACGAGGAGAAGATCAGCACGCTCGCCAAGCTGATCCCGCTTCTTGAAAAGGCCGCGGCCGCAAAGAGGCCGCTGCTGATCATCGCGGAGGACATCGAGAGCGAGGTGCTGGCGACGCTGGTGGTGAACAAGGTCCGCGGGGTGCTGAACGTCTGCGCGGTGAAGGCTCCGGGCTACGGGGACCGGCGGAAGTCGATGCTGGAGGACATTGCGGTCCTGACGGGGGCGCGGGCGATCATGAAGGATCTGGGGATCGACCTGGAGCAGGTCGAGCTCGAGTCGCTGGGCGGCGCGAAGAAGGTGAAGATCACGAGCGAGGACACGACGATCCTGGAGGGGAGAGGAAAGCCGGCGCAGATCGAGGGGCGCGTGGCGTCGATCAACGCCGAGATCGAGGAGACGGACTCGGACTACGACCGGGAGAAGCTGGAGGAGCGGCGCGCGCGCCTGATCGGCGGCGTCGCGGAGATCCGGGTCGGGGCGTCGACGGAGACGGAGATGAAGGAGCGCAAGAGCCGGGCGGAGGACGCGCTGTCGGCGACGAAGGCGGCGATCGCGGAGGGGATCGTGGCGGGCGGGGGGACGGCTCTCCTGCGCGCCGCGGCGTCGCTGGGCGCGCTCAAGCTGGACGGCGAGGCCCAGGAGGGGGTGGACGTCGTGCGAGCGGCGCTCGACCGCCCGTTCCGCCAGATCTGCCTGAATGCCGGCGTGGACGGATCCGGCGTGATCCGCAGGATCCTGGCCGAGAAGTCTCCGGCGATGGGATACGACGTCGACCGCGGCGATGTCTGCGACCTGGTCGAGCGCGGCATCATCGACCCCGTCCGGGTCGTGCGCACGGCGCTTCAGAACGCGGCCAGCGTCGCCGGAATGCTGCTGACGACGGTCTGCGTGATCGTGGAGGACCCTGACGTGAAGAAGGAACCTGCCGGGCATCACGGCCACCACCACTAAACCCGAAGCGGCGGGGCCACCGCCGCGGACACAAGGAGAGGAATTCCCATGACCATCAAGCCGCTGGACAACCGCGTGGTGATCCGCCCGATCGAGGCGGAGTCGAAGACCAAGGGCGGGATCGTGCTGCCGGACACGGCGAAGGAGAAGTCGCAGAAGGGCGAGATCGTCGCCGCGGGCCCCGGGCGCCTGCTGGAGAGCGGGGAGCGGGCGAAGATGTCGATCCAGAAGGGGGACAAGGTCCTGTTCGGCAAGTACGCGGGGACCGAGGTGAAGATCGACGGGCAGGAGTACGTGATCATGAAGGAGGACGAGGTCCTCGGAAAGATCGAGCTGTAGAACCCCGCGTCCGGCGGGGCACGGCAGGTTCCTGAACGGCACATGCGCGCGCCACCCCTCCGGGGGCGGCCGCGGGGATATCGGAGACGACCATGGCGAAGCAGCTGTTGTTCGATGCGGATGCCCGCAGCCGGATGCTGGACGGCGTGCGGAAACTTGCCGACGCGGTCCGGGTGACGCTCGGGCCCTCGGGCAAGAACGTGATCCTGGACAAGCGCGGGGGACTGCCGCACGCGACGAAGGACGGGGTGACGGTCTCGAAGGAGGTGGAGCTGGAGGATCCTTTCGAGAACATGGGCGCCAAGCTGCTGAACGAGGTGTGCTCCAAGACGGTGGACAAGGCCGGCGACGGCACGACCACGGCGGCGATCCTCGGGTATGCGATCCTCAAAGAGGGGATGAAGTACGTCGGCTCCGGCGTGAACCCGATGGCGCTTCGGCACGGCATTGAGAAGGCGCGCGACGCCGCGGTGGCGTCGATCCGGGCGCAGGCGAAGCCCGCGAAGGGGCGCGCCGACTGGCACGCGGTGGCGAACATCGCATCGCACCACGACTCGGACCTGGCGGACAAGGTCGCGGACGCGATGGAGAAGGTGGGGGACGAGGGGGTGATCACGGTCGAGGAGGGGAAGACCACCGAGACCGTGCTGGAGTTCGCGGACGGCCTGCAGTTCGACAAGGGGTACGCGAGCCCGTATTTCGTGACGCGCTCGGAGTCGCTCACGGCGGAACTCGAGTCCGCGTACGTGCTGTGCTACGAAAAGAAAATCTCGTCGATCGCGGAGATCGTCCCGCTTCTCGAGCTGATCGCGCGCGAGGGCAAGGCGCTGCTGATCATCTGCGAGGAGGTGGAGGGTGAGGCCCTGGCGGCGCTGGTGATCAACCGGCTGCGGGGGATCCTGAAGGTCTGCGCGGTGAAGGCGCCGGCGTTCGGCGACCGGCGGAAGGCGATGATGCAGGACATCGCGACGCTGACGGGGGCGACGTTCATCTCGGATGATTCGGGCCGGAAGCTGGAGAAGCTGGAGCTGGCGGATCTCGGGACGGCGAAGAAGGTGCACATCGAGAAGGAGAAGACGACGCTTTCGGGCGGAGGGGGGACGAAGGCGGCGATCGAGGCGCGTGTCGAGCAGATCCGGGCGCAGATCGCCCAGACGTCGAGCGACTACGACCGGGAGAAGCTGGAGGAGCGGCTGGCGAAGCTGACGGGCGGCGTGGCGATCCTGAAGGTCGGCGCGCAGACCGAATCGGAGGCGAAGGAGAAGAAGGACCGCGCCGACGATGCGGTGCACGCGGCGCAGGACGCGCGGGAGGAGGGGATCGTCGCGGGGGGCGGTGTGACCCTGATCCGGGCGATCGACGCGGTGAACGCGCTCAAGCTGAGCGGGGACGAGGCGTGGGGCGTCAAGGTGCTCGCCCGTGCGCTCGAGGCCCCGCTGCGGCAGCTCGCGGAGAACGCGGGGTGCGATCCCTCGCTGGCGCTGGACCTGGTCCGCGAGGCGAAAGGCACGGTCGGGATCAACTTCTCGGACGTGTCGAAGGGGCTGGAGACGACCGACCTGCTGAAGGCGGGGGTCGTGGACGCGGCCCTGGTGACCCGGACGGCGCTGGAGAATGCCGTGAGCGTCGCGTCGGTCGTCCTGACCAGCCGGACGCTGGTGACGGAGCTCAAGGACAAGAAGTCCCGGATCCAGGGAGCGGTCCGGTAGCCTGCGCGCCGCGGCGTCCGGCACGATGCGAGTGCCGGACGTGAGCGGAACCGGGCGCACCTGCGACCCCGACCCCCATGGCCTCAGGCAAACGCGACTACTATGAAGTCCTGGGCGTCGCAAAGAACGCGTCCCCGGACGAGATCAAGAAGGCGTTCCGGCAGGCGGCGCTGAAGTTCCACCCGGACCGCAATCCGGGAAACGCGGAGGCCGAGGAGAAATTCAAGGAGGCGTCGGAGGCCTTCGACGTCCTGCAGGATCCGGAGAAGCGTGCGAAGTACGACCGGTTCGGGCACGAGGGGCTGTCCGGCGGGTTCGCGCCCCGGGGATTCGGCTCGTCGGAGGACATCTTCGAGGCCTTCGGGGACATCTTCGGGGACCTGTTCGGATTTTCGAGGTCGCGGACCCGCAAGGGGCCGAGCCTCAGGGCGGAGGTGGAGCTGGAGTTCGTGGAGGCCGCGCGGGGGGTCGATAAGACGCTGGTGCTGAAGCGCCACGAGATCTGCACGGGGTGCCGGGGCAGCGGCTGCCGCGAGGGGACGAGTCCCTCGACGTGCGGAACGTGCGGGGGGCGGGGGCAGGTCCTCCAGGGGGGCGGTTTTTTCACGATCGCGACGGCGTGCCCGAAATGCGGCGGAGCGGGGAAGGTCGTGACCGACCCCTGCAGGGGCTGCTCGGGAAACGGGGTGACGCGGGAGAAGGCCGAGGTGACGGTCCGGATCCCGGCAGGGATCGAGAGCGAGACCCGGATCCGCGTGCAGGGGCAGGGAGAGCCCGGGCCGGCCGGAACGGAAAGGGGAGACCTGTTCGTGGACATCCTGGTCCGCCCGCACCCGGTCTTCGAGCGGGACGGCGCGGACCTGCTGTGCGATCTGCCGGTGTCGTTCGCGCAGTGCGCGCTGGGAGGGGAGGTGGAGGTCCAGACGCTGGGAGAGAAGGTGACGCTCAAGATCCCGCGCGGCACTCAGGGCGGGCAGCATTTCAGGCTCCGCGGTCAGGGCCTGCCCCGGCTCGATTCGACGCGGAAGGGGGACCTGATCGTGACGGCGGTGATCGAGGTGCCGACGAAACTGACGAAGGCGCAGGAGGAACTGCTGCGCGGGTTCGCCAAAACCGAAAACATCGAGGTCAAGCCCCGCAAGCGCGGCTTCTTCGACAAGATCAAGGACATCTTCGAATCGTGAGCGACCAGGACGACGCACCGCAGGAACCGGAACCGGCCGGCGACGTGTCGGAGACGGACGCCCTCCGCGCGAAGGTCGAGGAGTACCTGAACCTCGCCCAGCGCGTGCAGGCCGACTTCTCCAACTACCAGAAACGGGTCGCCCGCGACAGGGAGGAGCAGTCGCGCTTCCTCGTCGAGCGCCTGCTGCTCGACCTGCTCCCGGCGCTGGACTCGTTCGGGCTCGCCCTCAAAGCGCCCGGGACCGATGCGAAGGCGCTCGCCGAGGGGATGAAACTGGCCGAGCGGGAGATCTTCCGCAAGCTCGAGCTCCACGGGCTGAAGAGGATCTCCTCGGAGGGGGAGTTCCGGCCGGCGGTGCACGAAGCGATCCTCCAGGTCCCGACGGCGGACAGGCCGGAGGGGCAGGTCGTCGCGGAATTGCGCCCCGGGTACATGCTCTACGACCGCGTCCTGCGGCCGAGCCAGGTCTCCGTTTCCAGCCGGCCGGCCTGAGACGCCAGACTTTGCGCTTCCGGCCGCCGTGGCTACACTGCCGCGCCGTCCCCTGAGGAGTGAGGCATGCCCACCTACGACTATGTCTGCGCCGCCTGCGGGCACACGTTTGAAGTCTTCGAGGCGATTTCGGCCGGGGGTGCGAAAGCCTGTCCGAAGTGTTGCAAGGGGCGTGCGAAGCGCGGGATCGGCGGCGGGGCGGGGTTGATTTTCAAGGGGACCGGTTTCTACATCACCGACTATGCGCGGAAGGGGAAGGCGTCCGCGGAGTGCGGTGCGGAGAAGCCGGCGAACGGGTGCGCCTGCGCCGCGGAAAAGGCGAAGTCATCGGAGTCGAAATCCTGACCATGGGCAAGTTTCGCGGCGACTTCCGGGATCTCTTTGCCGGGTTCGTGATTGCCATCGACGTGCGCAAGCTGATTCTCGCGCTGACGGGGGCGATCCTGATCGGGCTGTTCGCCGGGTTGCCGACCCCCTGGTGGGCGCTGCGGTACGACGCCGGTTTCTCGGCGGAGCTTGGCGAGCGGGGCCCGGCGGGGTATCTGGTGATGATTCCGGACGCGGTCTGCGTCCTCTGGCGGGAGGGGGGGTGGGTCTTCGCGGGCTGGTGCGCCTTCCTGCTGGCCGTCGTGACCACGGTGTGGTCGCTGTTCGGGACGGCGATTTCGCGCATCGCGGCGGTCGAGATCGCGCGGGAAGACCGGATCCGGACGCAGGAGGCGCTGGGTTTCGCCCTGAGCCGCTGGGCGTCCAATCTCTCGAGCCCGATCGCGTGCATTCTCGGTTTCCTGTTTTTCACGTCGCTCGTGGCGCTGCTCGGGCTCCCCGGGAGAATTCCGGGGATCGGCGGCTGGGCGTCGATCCTGACGGCGCTGGTCTTCCCGTTCGGGCTGCTGGGCGGATTCATCGCGACGCTGATCGCCCTCGGGGCGGTCTTCGGATATCCGCTCTTCTACCCGGCGGTCGCGGCGGAGGGGACGGACGCGTTCGACGCGATCTCGCGCGGTTTCAGCTATGTCTATTCGCGTCCGTGGCACGCGCTCTGGTACCTGTTCACCGCGGTGGTGCACGGCGTGATCTCGACGGCGTTCATCTGGGCGTTCGGCGCCGTCATGCTGGCGGTCACCTGCGCCGCGGTGCGCCTGGGGATGGGGGCGGGGAAATTCGACCTGATCCTGGAGTTCACGACCGGCCGGGCGACCTGGGACACCGTCGTGGCCGACGGGGGAACCGGGCTCGGGATCGCCGCGATCCTGATCACCACCTGGATCCTGCTCACGGCCGGGCTGACCCTGGTCTACGCTCTCTCGTACATGCAGTCGCAGCTCACCATGATCTACTTCCTGCTCCGCCTCCGCGTCGACGAACTTCCCATGTCGTACGTGTGGGAAGAAAAGGAAGCGGCGCCGGCGGGCGACCCGCCGGGGGCGGAGGGTGAGGCCGCGGCGCCCGGCCCGGGTGGAAACGGCGACGGGGCCTGATCGTCCCCCGCACGCCTGACCTCCGGCGCCGTCAGTTCTTCGGCTCGGGGCGCTTCCCGCCGTCGTACTCCTCCGCCCCGACGTGCGTGAGCCGGTCCGGCACCTTCAGGCTCGCCCCGCACTTGTAGCAGGCCAGTTCCGTGCCTTCCGTGAACATGATCACGTTGAACTGCGTCTGGCACTCCGGGCAGACGACGATTTTCGTCTTCTGGTATTCCAGGACCGACTGGACCTGCTCCGGGGTCAGCCAGCCCTTGCGGACCATGATCTCGCCGAGCCGCAGGAAAATGTCCTCCTCCACCTTCGCCTGCACCCGCACCGCCTCATGGACCTGCTCTTCCGTCGCGTAGCCCAGCTTGAGGACGATCCGGCCGAACATGCCGTCCTCGCGCTTGGTCCGGGAGTTCACCGCCTTTTCCTGCAGGTTCTGTTTCTGGATCTCGATGATCCGGACCAGCTGGTCCTCGGTGACGTACCCCTTCTCCAGCAGGATCATCCCCAGCGGCTTCCGCTGCTGCATCTCCTCCTGGATGTGGACGCACTCGTCGATCTGGGCGTCGCTGACCATCCCGGCCTTGACCGCGATCTTGCCGAACAGGATGTCTGCCTTGGTGAGCATGATCAGGAATGTTCTAACATTCCCGGGGCGTCCGCGCCAAGCATCGCAAAACTTCCGCCGAACCGCGGTTTGAGGGAGACTTCCGGGATGAACAGGATCGCGGCGGTCGTCGGGCTGGCAGGGAGCGGCAAGAGCGAACTGGCCGGGATGTTCGAGGAGCGCGGGTGGACGCGCATCCGCTTCGGCGACGTGACGGAGCAGGAGGTGCTGGCGCGGGGGATGCCGCTCAGCGAGGCGAGCGAGCGTGCGGTGCGCGAGGAGTTCCGGAGCGAGCACGGGATGGCGGCGTATGCGGTCCTGAATCTCCCGCGGATCGAGGCGGCGCTGGCGAAGGGACCGGTGGTCTGCGACGGGATGTATTCGTGGGAGGAGTATCTGCTGTTGAGGCGCGTCTTCGGCGCGGGATTCCGGGTCGTCGGCGTGCAGGCCTCGCCGGGGACGCGCTACGCGCGGCTCGGCGCGCGCCCGCACCGTCCGCTGTCGCCGCAGGAGGCCGAGAGCCGGGACCATGCGGAGATCGAGAACCTGCACAAGGCGGGGCCGATCGCGATGGCGGACCGGACGGTGATCAACGAGGGGTCGCGTGCGGAGCTGAAGCGGGAGTTCGACCGGCTGCTGGCGTGGCTGGAGGAGGAGCCCTCCTGAGCAACTCCACGATGCTCTTGTGCCATCCATCCTCGCGTCTTTCAACGTCCTGCGGCGTCGTCGATCCTCATCGATGTTCACCGACATCGATTCCGGTCTCC
>JABWAY010000106.1 GCA_013360825.1 Candidatus Brocadiia bacterium
GCGGGAAGATGCCGCGCAGCGGCGCCGCCGCCCCGGGCACGTCCCGGACCGCGGGAGATTCCACCAGCTCGTCCACCGCCTCGAGCGGCATGCCGAACCGTTCGCGCCCGATCCGCACGATGAGCAGGTCCTGCTCGCCCACCCGCTGGCGGGCCCGCTCGCGAAAGCGCGCCGGCGCCGCGGACCGATCGGCGGTCTGGTCCGGCGTCACGGTCAGTGGAGGAGTGGTGGTCGCCATGGTCCGCGGGGGGCCCCTCGTTCCCGCCGACGGTTTCTCCCAGCTTCGCGGCCGCGCCGTTCTCCTCGGGCTCTTCGGCCAGCTCGACCCGCCGCGCCCGGAGGTCGCCGAGGCGGTGGAGACCTGCCGCAAAGCGGGAATCCGCGCCGTGATGGTGACGGGCGATCACAAGGTCACGGGGCGCGCCGTGGCCGGGATGCTCGGGATGGCGCGCGAGGGGGAGATTTCCGTCGACGGGCCGGAACTCGCGCGGATGTCCGAGGGCGACCTCGCCTCGAAACTTGACACGATCGCCGTCTTCGCCCGGGTCCACCCGGCGCAGAAGATGCGGATCGTCGAGGCCTACCAGCGGCGGGGGGATGTCGTGGCCATGACCGGCGACGGCGTCAACGACGCCCCGGCGCTCGCCCGGGCCGACGTCGGCGTCGCGATGGGACTGACCGGGACGGATGTCGCGAAGGAGGCCGCGAAGATCATCGTGACCGACGACAACTTCGCGACCATCGTCTCGGCGGTCGAGGAGGGACGGCTCGTCTACCGGAACATCAAGAAGGTGGTCCTCTACCTGTTCTCCACATCGATGGCGGAAGTGCTCGTCCTCACCGCCGCCCTCGTCCTCGGCTACCCCCCGCCCCTCGCCGCCGTGCAGATCCTGTGGATCAACATCGTGACCGAGGGGACGGTCACGGTGAACCTGATCATGGAGCGCTCCGAGGGGGACGAAATGCTCCAGCCCCCGATCCCGCGCGGCGAGCCGCTGCTCACCGCCGCCCTCCTCCGCCGCGTCCTCTTCATGACGCCGTCGATCGCCCTCTCCACATTCGGCTGGTTCGTCGTTCGCACTTCCCAGGGAGTCCCCGCGGAACAGGTCCGGACCGAGACGTTCACGGTCCTGGCGGTCTGCCAGTGGTTCAACGTCCTCAACTGCCGGTCGGCGACCGCCTCGGCCCTGAACTTCCGCGTCCTCACGAACCCCTGGCTCGTCACCGGACTGATCCTCAGCAACCTGCTGCACATGGCGGTCATCTTCCTCCCGCCGCTGCAGGCCGTCTTCCACACCGTCGCGATCCCCTGGAAACAGGTCTTCGCGATCGGCGCCGCCGCGAGCCTGGTGCTGTGGGTGGAGGAAATCCGCAAATGGATCGTCCGCCGATCCCTGCCCCGCGCGGCCCCCGCGCCGCAAGCCCCTACACCCCGCGCCTGACCGGGCGCCGCGCCCGGGCCTCGGCAACAACCCGGGCTGACCTTCTGGCTGCCATCGCGGTTTCCTTTCAGCTGTCCAGGCTGGCGAACGCCTTCCTGCCGCCCTGTCCGACGATGTCCGTGGAACATCCGCCCCCGTCGGTGCTAGTGTAGACGGCGGAGAGGCAGGTCACCGCTGCCGGAGGGATGCGAAGGATTGATTCCGAATTCAGATCAGGGGATATGCGAATGAAACTCACAGGCGGTCGCCGGCGCGTCATAAGAGGGATCGGCGCGGGAACGCGGGTTCTGATCGGCTTTCTTTCGCTGCTCGCGGTGCCGGCACACGCCGGGCCGCCCGCGATCGGCCATCTCAGCGGCCCGTGGTGGGATGAGCAGGGCCGGACGATGCTCGACATCGGAGATGGCGGCGAGGGGTTCTTCATGGAGTGCGGCGGACAGGTGTCCCGTCCGGGGCGGTTCACACTCGAAGCCTCGGGAAAGCTGTCCTTCGCCTCGCAGGACGTCGAGACGATGCAGTGGACACTCGCGATGGACGGCGATCGCCTCGTGCTCACCGCATCCGACGGGACGGTCGCGCGGTACCGCCGGGAATCGCGCGAATGCCGCGAGGCCAGGTGCGGCAGGCTGATCGTCGAGGCGGCCGAGATCCTGCGATCCCTCGAGCGCCCGAATGTGGAGGCGGTCGCCGCGGAAAAGGCCCGCGCCCGCGTGGCAGAACACGAGTCTGAGTTCCTGCGGATCCTGGGGTCGCTCGCAGGCGACGCGCCCGGAGCCCAGGACAGCCTGATGGAAAAGCTGCTCTCCAAACACGCGCCGGAGGCCGTCGAGGCCGCCCGGCTGGCGTCGAGGGAAACAGAGTGCTCCAATCAGCTCAAGCAGATCGGGGTCTACATCGCGCTGTACGAAGCGAAGAACCGCGCGTTTCCGAAGAATCTGGGCGAACTCGAGACGCCTCAGCTGGCCTCGGACCCGGCGCTGTTCACCTGCCCGGTGACGCGCATGCGGAATTCGTACATTTACGTCGTCCCTGCGAAGGGGGACGACACACCGGAGGACGCGGTCATGGCGTACGACCGGGAGGCGCATTCGAACGGCCTGCGCAACGTGCTCACCTTCGCGGGCTCCGTCGTAAAGTTGGACGACGCGGAGCTGAAAATGGCCCTGAAGGACGGCACGAAGATGGCCCGCCCAGGCCTGACGGTGCTGTCCTCGAGCTTCTCTGCGACCCCGGATGGACTCATCCTCACCGTGGAAGGGCGGCTCGAGCGCCTTCGCGCGGGAAAGAAGTCCGACAAACCGTTCGTCAGCGCGTCCCTCTCCCTCCGGGGTTTCGGTCTCCGCGAGGCCCCCTACGAATCCACGCCCGTGACGGTCAAGGGCGCGCCGGGGGACCAGCCCCTTCGCTTCACGGTGAAGCTGAACATGGGAAAGGAGACGCCCGATCGCGTTTCCGTGGATCTGATTCTGAGGGACGAGGTCCGCGGAGACAGATTTTCAGTTCCGATCGATCCCGTGAAGTGACGTTCCCGCCGTCCGGGTCTCGATGCTGCGACATCCCCGGACGGAGGCGCGGATCTTCGAAGTTCTGGAATTCGCCCCCCCGCCACGTAGAGTTTCCCTCCATGCGGACTCTCCACGCCGCCCTGTTCCTCGCGTTCCTCCCGCTTGCCGCGCTCCCGCTGGCCGGGTGCGGCGTCGTGGACGACATGAACCGGAACAACCTGCACCCGGACCGGACCTTCACCGTCGTCCCGGAGGACTTCGGACTCTCCCCGGAACTGCTGGCGATCCCGGTCAGCGGCGCGACGATCCGCGCCTGGTTCTTCGAAGCCCCGGGCAGCGACTGCACCCTCCTCGTCTGCGGCGGCAACTCGTCGAACATGCAGCTGCTGCTGCCGATCGCCCGCGTCGCCGTCGCCGCCGGCTACAACGCCGTCCTGTTCGACTACCGGGGGTTCGGCCTGAGCACCGGCGAGCCGGACACCTTCTCGATCGTCCCGGACACGACCGCCGTGCTGGAGGCGGTCCGACGGCACCGCGGGACCCGCCGCCTCGCACTTTACGGAATCTCGCTGGGAAGCGTGGGCGCGGTGGGCGCGGCTTCCGAACGGCCGGACCTGGTGGACGCCATCGTGGTCGAGGCGCTCTTCAGCCCCCACACGCAGCTGAGAAAGGCCCAGGGCGGATTCGTGGCGGGGCTGGGGCGGCTGTTCCTGTTTCCCTCCGCATGGAACATGGAGTCGATCGTCCCCTCTCTCCCCCAGCCGATCCTCCTCGTTCACGGGGACGTCGACAGCGTGCTCCCGCTTCAGGATTCGCTCACGATCTACGAGGAGATGCCGGACAGCGACGGCCCGCGGTTTCTCTGGGTTCCGGAAGGGGCGGGACACGCGCCCGGCGTCTCGGCGCGGTTCGGGCCGGACTACGATCGGCTGGTGCTGAGTTTCCTCGACCGGTGGCTGAAAGGGGCCCCGGGGGACTGGATGCGGGCGACATGGGAAAACGGGGCGGTGCGGCTCACGCCGATCGACCCACGGGGGGGAGAGCCGCTCCCCGTCGAGATCGCCGCCATCACCGCGGACGGGACGCCGCGGGTCCTTCGCGCCTGGTTCGATCCCGCCCGCCCCGCACCGATTCCCTTCAATCTCCCGGGCCCCCCGGTTTTCATCTCCGCCGTGGTCCCCGCCGCGTCCGTGAGCCGCGCGGAGGAGAGCTGGGAGCGCACGGGCGAATACCTGCGAAGCTATCTGGCCTGGAGCGAGTACCAGACGTCGCAGGCGTCCGGTCTCTTCTGGCGGTTCATGGACTGGAAGATCCCGGTCGATTCGGACGAGAAGATGATCGCCGGGCTCGACGAGCTGTGGAAGAAGGAAGGGCGCGACCTCGACGCGCGCACCTTCATGAAGGAAAACGGACTCCTGCAGGGGGATTCGCCCGAAGGGCTGAAACGCCGCGATGTGGCGCTGGCCTCCTGTGCGGAGGCGGAGGCGTCGCTCCGCCGAACCCTCGACGGGCCGGTCGATCCCGCCGTCCTTCCCCGCTATGCGGACGCGGCAGGCCAGATCGCCGGCTATTGGGACGCGCTGGGAGAGCGGGAGAAGGGCACGCGCGCGTGGGAGCTCCGCGAGAGCCTGCTGCCCGGCCGGATCGAGGGCTGGATTCAGTTCGGCGACGCCTCGTGGCGACTGGGCGCCGGGTCATGGGCGGTTGAATCGATGCTCGTGCGCCTGGGCGAGTCCGACCCTTCCCGGGAACCCGCCGTCCAGGCGTGGATTGCGCGGGCGACGGCGCGGGAACAGTTTCTCCAGGACTGGCGTGCGCGCATCAGGATGGATGAGTGACCTGAGCGGGACGGCGGCGGAGCCGGGGGCCATCGCCCCCATTCCCGAACCCTCCACGGCGGAAGGGATCCGACAGTTGACACCGGCCGCGAACCGACCGACTCTGACGACGCCCCGCAGATCGGTTGCATCCCTCTCAGGAGTTGACCGTGAGCCACGAGCCGGCAGTCCAGCCCCCCCCGCCCGGGCAGGCCGATTCCGCGAAGGGACTGAAGATCGGCGCGTTCGGATGCGGCGGTTGCGGATGCCTGTTCGCCCTGGGCGGCGTCGCGGCGATCGCCCTGGCCGCCGGGGGCGCCGTGAACTCCAGCGAAGTCGGCACGGCGATCGCGGGAGGCTCGGCCTCGCTTTTCCTCGGGCTCCTCGGGCTCGCCGTCGGCGTCGTCCTCTTTGTGCTGGCGAAGAAGAAGTCCCGGCCCTGAATCGCCCGCCGCCCCGCAGGGGAATCGCCGGGACGCGTGCCCGAAAGTCGTTGCAACACATCGCCCCGCGAGTCACGCTGAAAGGAAGCAGTCAAGCTGCCGTCCCGGACTCCGGCGAAGTCCCCGCGTCCCGGTTGCGGCAGTTTCCGTGACGTCGCCGCGGGCCTGACGGCCGCGGGAAAGGACACCATGCCGCTCGCAACCGGATCGCCGCACCGCTTTCATATCCCCGTGATGGGTTCCGGCTTCACGATCGACACGCCCATCAAGGTCGCCCCCTGGGGGATCGATTCCGTGATCTCCCTCGTGGACGACGACGCCCTCGAAGTCACCCGGGCCTGGTACCTGGAGCACCAGGGAGCCCCGTCCTCCCCGATCAGGGCGGACGAGCCCCGCGCGCGGCAACGCCGCGTCACGGCCTGGCTGGACCTCGTCCAGGATCGCGTGGACGCGGCGTTCGACACGATCCGCCGGGGCGACCTTCGTCCCGGCTCCCCCCTGCGGACCTGGTTCGAGCTTCTTCCGGCATGCCCCGCCCGGACCTCCTTCGACCAGGCGATCCGCGACGGACGCCTCGATCCCCCCCCGTCGCTTCTTGCATTCGTCCGGCCCGGCCGCGTCGACGTCAACATCATGACCAAGCTCGATCGCTCCCTCCGCGATGACGGACAGCCCCGCGGCGCCGACGAAAGCGACGCCGTCGCGGCGCTGATCGGGTTCGCCGGGAGCCGTGCCCGTGGCGCGATCGTGTTCTCCGCCGGCTTCAATCCCCGCCTGTTCGCGGCCCTCGCCCGCCTCCCTGAATTCCGGCGCGACCATCCGCAGCGCAAGGAGGTCGTCCTCAAGGTCAGCGATTTCCGCTCCGCCGCCGTCCAGGCCCGCTACCTCGCGAAATCCGGCATCGCCGTCGACGAATTCCGCATCGAATCCCCGATCAACTGCGGCGGGCACGCGTTCGTCTCCGACGGAAGACTCCTCGGCGACATCCTCCAGGACTTCGTCGATCACCTCCCGGGTCTCGCCCTCGAACTCGCCGCCCGCCTCGGCCTCCCCGCCGACCCGCCCCCGCGGCCTCCCCGCCTCACCGTCCAGGGCGGTCTCGGCCTCCCCGGCGAGGCCGATCTGCTCCTCCGCCGCTTCGACATCGCCCGCACCGGCTGGGGCTCCCTGTTCCTTCTCGTCCCCGAAGTCTGCGCCGTGGACCCAGCGACGCTGGAAAAACTGGAAGCCGCGACCGAGAGCGAAATCGTCCTGTCCGGTGCGTCGCCCCTCGGCGTCCCGTTCTGGAACCTCTCCACCTCCGAGAGCGAACAGGTCCGCCAGGAACGGATCGCGGCCGGGCACCCAGGGTCGCCCTGCTTCCTCGGCCACATCGCCCTCGAACAGGACCCGCAGGGTCGCCCGGTCTGCCGCTCCTCGCGTTCCTGGCAGCGCGCAACCCTCGCCCGCATCGGCAACACCGACCACCCCGATGCGTCCGCCGCCGTCGCCGAAACCGTCGCCCGCGCCTGCATCTGCTACGAACTCGGCGGCACTGTCCGCCGCCTCTACGGCACCGGCACCCGCCCCTGCCCCCCGATGGTCTGCCCGGGACCGAATCTGGCTTACTTCCCCAGCCGCGCGACCTTCCGCGAAATGGTCGATCACATCTACGGCCGCGGCGCCGTCCAGGTCCGCGCCGATCGCCCTCACTTCCTGCTCAAGGAAGCGATGCTCTACCTCGACCTCCTGAGCCCGGCAGCCGGAACCGCGCCCCGGATCAGGATCGGAAATCCCCGGGAAGTCCGCGACAACGTCGTGGCCGGGCTCGCTCGGTACTCGACCTGGGGGGAGCCGGGGTTGAGTCGTGAAGCGGAGATCCTCGCGGCCCGCGCGACAAACCTGGAACTCTGAGCGGGGCCGGGTTCTGTCCGCGCAATCGCCGCCTCGGCTCTGCCGCCCCCCCCCCGGATTCCGCCCTTCGCTTTCCCTTTTCCGTTTGCCCCTTTCCTCTTTCCCTTTCCCCCTTCTCTTTCCCTTCCCGTCTATCCCCCCATCTGCCGTATCAACCTCGCCAGATAGGTCCTCTGCAACCCCAGCGCCTCCGCCGCCCGCGTCTGGTTCCCACCGCTCGCTTCCAGCGCCTCCCGGATCAACTTCCGCCGGAACTCCGCAACCCGCTCATGGAACCCCCCCGGGGTGACGCCTCCCCCCCCCGACAGCATCTCCGCGGGCAGATCGTCCAGCGTCAGTTCATCCCCGTCGAGCAGCACGACCGCCCGCTCGACGACATTTTTCAGCTCCCGCACATTCCCCGGCCACTCCTGCGCCTCCAGGAACCGCAGCACCTCCTCCCCGACCCTCGGCACCGGACGCTTGGCCTCGCGCGAAGCCCCCGCCAGGAACCGCTCCACCAGGGGCCGGATGTCCGCACGGCGTTCGCGGAGGGCGGGGACGGACAGCGTGACCACGTTCAGGCGGTAGAAGAGGTCCTCGCGGAACTTCCCCTCCGCGACCGCCGCCTTCAGGTCCCGGTTCGTCGCGGCCACGACCCGGATGTCCACGCGGATCGTCTCGTTCCCCCCGACCCGCTCGAACGCGCGCTCCTGGAGCACGCGGAGAAGCTTCGACTGGAAACCCGGCGTGATGTCCCCGATTTCGTCGAGGAAGAGCGTTCCGCGGTGGGCCTGTTCGACCTTCCCCTGGCGGCGGCCGACGGCCCCCGTGAAGGAGCCCTTCTCGTGCCCGAACAGCTCGCTCTCGAGCAGGGTCTCGGTGATGGCGACGCAGTTGACGGCGACGAACGGGCCGCCGGCGCGCGGCGAGCGGCGGTGAATCTCGCGCGCGAGGACTTCCTTGCCCGTCCCGCTCTCCCCGAGGAGGAGCACGGTCGCGGCAGACTTCGCGGCGCGCGCGACGACGTCCAGCAGTTCCTTCGACCGCGGATCTTCGGCGACCGGGTCGGCGTCCTCGCGCGAGGCCCGGAGGGCGCGATTCTCCGTGCGGAGCCCCTCGCGCTCGAGGGCGCGGCGGACCGTTTCCTCGACGAGGGCGGGCTCGAAGGGTTTCTGGATGAAGTCCCAGGCGCCGGCCTTCATGGCGGCGACGGCGCGGTCGACGGTGCCGAAGGCGGTGATGACGACGACGGTGAGCTCGATCCCGTCGTCCCGGAGTTTCTGGAGGACGCCGATGCCGTCGAGTTCCGGGAGCTGGAGGTCGAGCAGGACGAGGTCCGGCCGCTCCCTCCGGATTTTCACGAGCGCGTCCTTTCCGTCGACGGCCGTGGTCACATCGTGACCGCGCGCGACGAAACGGTCCCTGAGGGCTGAGAGGATTCCGGGGTCGTCGTCGACGATCAGGAGATTCGGCATCGGGCACCCGAGAGTGGAGAGGGCCGGCGGAGGGCGGACTAGGCGGACCGCGGGCCGCCGGACGGCCGCGGCCCGGGGAGGGCGATCCGGAACCGCGCCCCGCCTCCCGGGAGGTTGTCCACACGGATCGAACCTCCGTGCAGCTCCATGATTTTCCGGCTGATCGAGAGCCCGAGTCCCGCGCCGGGAGGCTTCGGGGCCCCGTCCCCGGGGATCATGGCAAACTTCTCGAAGACGCGCGCCAGTTTCTCGGTCGGGATTCCCGGCCCGCCGTCGGTCACGACGCACGCGACGCCGTCCCCGTCGCCCGTAACCGCCACGTGGACGCGACCTCCCGCCGGCGTGAATTTCACGGCGTTGTCCACGACGTTGAGCACGACCTCGTGGAGCTTCATCCGGTCGCCGTCGAGCGGGGCCGCCCCCGCCTCCACCTCGAGGCGCACCCCCTTCTCGTCCGCGATCGGACGCACCGTCTCGACCGCCCCGCGGGCGATGGCGCCGAGATCGCACCGCTCCCTCGACAGCTCGACCCGTCCCGCCTCCAGCCTCGCCGCGTCGAGGAGCTCGTTGACCATCCGGATCAGCCGGTCGAGGTCCCCGCGGACGCGGGCGAGCACCTCCTGCTGGCGGCCGTCGAGCGGCCCGATCACGCCGTCCTGCAGGTTCGCGATGGACAGTTTCATCGACGTCAGCGGCGTGCGGAGCTCGTGCGACGCATGGCTCACGAAGTCGCTCTTGAGCTGGTCCAGCTTCTCCAGCGCGGCCGCCATGCCGTCGAACGCCTGCGCCAGCCGCCCGAGTTCGTCCTGCCGCTCGACTCCCGCGCGGGCCCTGAGGTCCCCCCGGGCCATCTTCTCGACCGCGCCCGAGAGCGCGCGGACGGGCGACATCAGCCGCGCCGTGACCACGAACGTGATCACAAGCGCCAGCAGCACGGCCGCCGCGGTCCAGAGCCACGCCTGCCGCCGCGCGGCAGCCAGGGTTCCCAGCGCCGCCCCCCGCGGCTCGCGGATCGACAGCGTCCACCCCCGGGCGCCGGGAAGGGTCCTCGACTCGAGGGCGTCCGCGCCGGGGTCCGTGGTCCCCGCGGCCACCACGGTTCCGTCGGCGTCCCGGACGGTCAGCGCCGCGCGCCCCGCCGCGAGCCGGTTCAGCGTCTCGCGCATCGGCTCGAGGTTGACGCTGGCGACGAGGACCCCGATCACGCCCGCCTCCGTTCGGACCGGAACGCTCATCCGGATGTACGGAATCGGTCCGGCGAACTGTATCGATTCGGATACATAGGACTTCCCCGCCCGCGGCACCGAGACCACAGGATCCGCAAGCGGAATCCGAGGCGCCTCGTTCGAACCCGGCACCGCAAACCCGTTCCGCAGGTTCTGGTCCACCTGAGGCAATTCCTGCTGATAGGAGTTGTACCGCGACTGCACCGCCTGCGCGCGCACCTCGTACGGATCCTCCGGATCGTTCTCCCCCGGCGTCCCCGTCCCGTGATACGCCAGCCCCAGCAGCACATCGCTCGGCTCCAACAACCCCAGCAGCCGCTTCGCCAGCTCCTCCTTCACCCGCGCATCCTCGCGCCCGACCTTCCGCGGGTTCGCGAATTCCTCCACCACGATCATCCGCGCGATCGTCGTGAGCGACGCTTCCGCCCCCGCCACATGCCCGTCCACGAGCGAGCCGGACGCGTCGAGGAGGGAGTCGCGCGTCGATTCGGACTGGCGGAGGAGCGTGTCCTCGATCAGCCTGGAGGCGAGAAACCCGGCGCCCAGGAGCGGCGCGACGGACGCGAGGATCAGCGCCGCCGCGAGCTGGAGCCCGATGTGCCGGGAGAAGAGGGAGGGCATGGACCCAGTGTAGTGCAAGGACCGTGCCGCAGACGGCCGGATCCAGGGCCCATCCCCCCGTCCGGCCGCCCCGGTGGTACCATTCCGGCCCATGATCCGGTTTGAAAGCGTCCGGAAGGTCTACCCCCAGGGGGACCGCGAAGTCGCGGCGCTCGACGGCCTGACGCTCGACGTCCCGAAAGGCGAGTTCCTCGCCGTCATGGGGCCGTCGGGCAGCGGCAAGTCGACCTTCCTCCACCTGTCGGGCGGGCTCGACCTTCCGACATCAGGCACCGTCTCGGTCGAGGGGCGCCCGACCTCCGGAATGTCCGACGACGACCTCACGCTGCTGCGCCGCCGACGCGTCGGCCTCGTCTTCCAGTTCTTCAACCTGATCCCGACCCTCCGCGTGATCGAGAACATCTCCCTGCCGCTCCTCCTCGACGGCCGCCGCCAGGGCGAGGTCCGCGACCGGGCGCGCACCCTCCTCGAACGCGTCGGACTCACCCACCGCGCGGAACACTTCCCAGAGGAACTCTCCGGCGGAGAGATGCAGCGCACGGCGATCGCCCGCGCGCTCATCATCGACCCCGTGCTCCTCCTCGCCGACGAGCCGACCGGAAATCTGGACTCCGCGACCGGCCGCGGGATCCTGGAGATTCTCCGCGACGTCGCGTCGAAAGAGGGGCGCACCGTCGTCATGGTCACGCACGACGCCCAGGCCGCCGCGTGGGGACACCGGCTGGTGAAGCTCCGGGACGGGCGGCTCGACACCGACACCCCCGGCACCGGAGCCCCGGCGTGATCGCTCTTCTCCGGTTCTTCTCCCTCCGCCACGCCCGTCTGCACCCGCTCCGGCTCCTTCTCGGCGCCGCCTCGATCGCACTCGGCGTCGCCCTGTACGTCAGCGTCGATGCGGCGAACACCTCGATGATCCGCTCCTTCGAGGCCAGTTCCTCGGACCTCGCCGGCAGGGCGGAACTCCAGGTCACGACCGCCGGGGGGCTCGGCGTGGACGCGGCGGCGCTGGAGCGCCTGACCGGCGTCCCGGGCGTGATCGCGGCGCCCGTCATCCAGCGGTCGCTGACCTTCCGGGGGCTCGAGGACGGACAGATCCTGATCCTGGGCATCGACTTCGCCCGCGACGCCGCCGTCCGCGGGTATACGCCGGAAGGACAGCACGACCCGAAGGAGTTCCTCGCGGCCGCGTTCCTCCCGAACGCGATCGTCCTGACGCGGCGATTCGCCGAGCGCAACGGGCTGAAGAAGGGATCCCGGCTCCAGGCGGACACCTCCCGGGGCCTCCAGACTCTCGTGCTGGCGGCCCTGATCGAAGACTCCGGCCCGGCGCGCGCGCTGGACGGGAACGTGGGGGTGATGTCGATCGGCGCGGCCCAGACCCTGTTCGGGCTGAAGGGACGCTTCGACCGGATCGAACTCGCGCCGGACGGCATCCCGTCCGCGGAGCTCGCGGCACGGGCGCGCGGGGCGCTGGGCGGGGGGTTCGACGTGCGCCCGCTCCCCCGCCGGAGCACCGCCGTCGAGGTGGCGATCGCGCGCCTCGAATCGATGGTGATCATCAGCGCGATCGCCCTCGTCGTCGGACTCTTCATCATCTACAACTCCGTCTCGATCTCGGTCGTGGAGCGGGTGCGCGACATCGGCGTCCTGCGCGCGATCGGCGCCTCCAGGCGCCAGATTCTCGCGGCGATCCTGCTCGAGTGGACGGTGGTCGGGGCGGCGGGAAGCGTCGCCGGGGCGGTCGTGGGGATCGGGCTGGCGCGCGCGTTCGTGGAGATGTCCGCGGCGGGGGCGAACATGCTGACGTTCGCGGTGAAGGTGCAGGCGGTGGAATTTTCCTGGAACGGGGCCGCGATCGCGCTGATCGTCGGGACGCTGACCACGGTCGGCGCATCGCTCTTCCCGGCGCTCGGGGCGATGGGAATTTCGCCGATCGGGCTGATCCGCCAGAGCGTCTACCGGCTGCGCGGCGCGTCGCGCCACGGGCGGGCGTTCGCCGCGGGGGTGGCGCTGCTCGCCGG
>JABWAY010000469.1 GCA_013360825.1 Candidatus Brocadiia bacterium
CGCGCAGGACCGCCAGCGCGGCCGCGCCCGCCGCCAGCCCGATGCCGATCCCCGCCGCATGCACCTGCACGAACGCCGCGATGTCGACCAGCAGCTGCGTGACCGGAGGGAGCTTCCGGTGGAACCCGAGCAGGAATCTCGTCAGCTTCGGGATCAGCGCGATCATCATGAACGCCACGACGCCGATGGCCAGCACGAGGACGATCGCAGGGTACGCCAGCGCCGTCATCACGCTCTGCCGGAGAAGCCGGCGCCGTTCCATCGCGTCCGCGGCCCGGTTCAGCACCTCGTCCAGGATCCCCGTCGCTTCCCCGAGTTTCACCATCGTCACCGCCACCCGCGGGAAACACCGGTGTTCCGACAGCGCATCGCTGAAGCTCACCCCCGCGCGGATCCGCTCCGAAACCTGCCGCCACGTCCACGCCATGGAGCCGCGGAGGCTCTGCAGGGCGCACGTCTCCAGCGCGCTGGTGAGCGGCAGTCCGCTTCCCAGCATGAACGCAATCTGCTGCAGGCCGAGTTCGACGTCCTCCGAACGCGGCCGGGCGATCCGATGCCACACGGGGCGCCCCGGCCCGCCGGCCGCTTCGGCCGCTCCGCGCACCTCCAGCGTCACGAGCCCGTCCGTGCGCAGGCTCTGGAGCAGCGCGCCTTCGGACGGAGCGCTGCCGGAGCCGCGTTTCGTGCGGCCTTCGGCGTCCTTTGCGATCCATGTGAACGTGGGCATGGGGTTCCTCAGATCGCCACCGCGGCGAGGATTTCGGGAAGGGACGTGACGCCCGCTGCGAGTTTCGCGAGGGCGTCCTCGCGCATTCCGGGGAGACGGCGCGCGCGCACGAGTTCGAGAATCCGCGGCTCGCCGGCGCCCCGGGCGATCTCGGCAGAAAGCTCCTCGTCGAGCGACAGCAGCTCGAACAGCCCGACGCGCCCGCTGTATCCGCGGCCGGCGCAGTGGATGCACCCCGCGGGCCGGTACGCCGGAAGCCCGGCGGCTTCCGCATGCCCCAGAGCGCGCGCTTCGGCCCCGCCCAGCGTTCCTTCCCGGCGGCAGTGGGGGCAGAGGCGGCGGACGAGGCGCTGGGAGGCGACGAGACCGAGCGTGGCGCCGATCAGGTAGCGATCGACGCCCATGTCGGCGAGCCGCGTGACGGCGCTCGCGGCCGAATTGGTGTGAAGCGTGGCGAGAACCAGGTGCCCGGTCAGCGCGGCCCTGATGGCGATGTCGCAGGTCTCGCGGTCCCGGATCTCGCCGATCATGATCACGTCGGGATCGTGGCGGAGGATGCTGCGAAGCGCCTTCTCGAACGTGACTTTCTGGGCGGGATCGACCTCGACCTGGGCGACGCCTTCGATGTCGTACTCCACGGGATCGAGGACGGCGATCGCGTTGACGGCGCGCCGGGCGATGATCCTGCGGAGGGCCGCGTAGAACGTCGTGGTCTTCCCGCAACCCGTCGGCCCCGTCGCCAGGAGCAGGCCGTTCGGCCGGCGGATCTCGCGCTCGAACCGCTCCAGGTCCTGCGCGCTCATTCCGAGCCGCTCCAGCGTCAACTGCGCCATGTCCATCGCGAGGAGGCGCATGGAGGCCCGCTCGCCGTGCTTGGTGGGAAGCGTCGCGACGCGGATATCGACCCTGTCCTGCGTGCCGAACGCGTGAGTGAAGCGGCCGTCCTGCGGGGCGCGCTTCTCGGCGATATCCATTCCGCCGAGGATCTTGATCCGGCTGAGGAGCTCGGGGTGGGCCTCCGGCGGGAGGCGGCGGAACTCCTCGAGCTGGCCGTCGACGCGGAGGCGGACGCGGACACCGGTTTTTTCGGGGTCGATGTGGACGTCGGAGGCCTGCCGCAGCCACGCGGCGTACAGGATTTCGGTGCACAGGGCGACGGGGTCGGCGGAATCGACGGCAGTCGCGGCGTCGCCGTAGACGCGCCGGAGGACCTGCCGGAGCGACGCAGGCTCCGCGAGCCACGGCTGGAGCGGGACATCGATGTAGCGTTCCAGGGCGCGCAGGGCCGCGGTGTCCCCCGGGTCGGCGCAGGCGACGTGGACACGCCCCTCGACCAGGCAGAGCGGGAGGACCTGGCGGCGCAGGGCCAGCGCGGCGGGGATGCGGAGCGCCCAGCCTGGGTCGATTGTGACGAGGCGGACGTCGAGTTCGACGGGGACGCCCGGGCCGGCTGCGGCCGCGTCGGACTCAAAGCCGACCAGCCACCCCCCGCCGTCCGC
>JABWAY010000470.1 GCA_013360825.1 Candidatus Brocadiia bacterium
CGCCCCTCGACCCGCGCGCGCAGGCCCCGCTGCAGCTCCTCCAGCCGCGCCGGCGTCACGGGAGCCGGTCCTCCCCGTTCCCCGCCGCCCCCTCGGCCCGCATCCGCCGCCATTCCAGCCAGACGGGGATGAAGGAGATCACGATGATCGCCAGGGCCAGGAAGTGGATCTTCTCCACGATCGGCGGATAGAGCTTCCCGAGCACATACCCCGTCATCGTCATCGAGCCGACCCACCCGATCCCGCCGGCGATGTTGTAGAACACGAATTTCCGGTAGGGCATCTCCGCGGCTCCCGCCACGATCGGAGCGAACGTCCGGAGAATCGGCACGAAGCGCGCCAGGATGATCGTCATTCCCCCGTGGCGATCGTAGAACGCCTTCGCCCGGAGCAGGTGCTTGCGCTTGAAAAACCGGGAGTCCTCCCGCCGGTAGAGCAGCGCCCCCGCCTTCGCGCCGGTCCAGAAACCGACCGCGTCCCCCGTGATCGCCGCCGCCATCAGCGTGGCATTCAGCCAGACGATGTCGAGGTCGCCGCGCGCGGCGAACAGACCCGCCGTCACGAGGAGCGAATCGCCGGGGAGGAAGAAGCCGATCATCAGCCCGGTCTCGGCGAAGACGATGATGATCAGGGCGGTCAACCCACCCCAGCGGATGAGCCCCTCCAGGTCGGTCAGGAGGGCAAACCACTCCCGCAGCCTGCTCAAGCGTCCAGCATCGCCCGAACCTCGTCCGGCAGCTCGGCGATCCGCCCGTCCTTGAGGCAGGCCAGGACCGTGAACCCCTCACAGATCGTGCGCCCGTCGCGGACGATCTCGTAGTCGAACCGCACCCGCACCCGTCCCGCCGGCCTGGCGACGGTCACCACGGTCAGCTCGTCGTCGTACTTCGCCCCGGCCCTGTAGGTCGCGCCGACCTCCACGACCGCGAGCGCGTAGCCGCGATCCTCGAGCGAACGATAGGTCGCGCCGCGGGCGCGCATCAGTTCCGTCCGGCCGATCTCAAAATACTGGAAGTAGTTTCCGTGGTAGACCACCCCCATCCGGTCCGTCTCGCCGTAGCGCACCCGGACCTTCACCTCGCTCCGCACTACTTGCCTCCGCCCATGGCCTTCTCCAGCCCGGTGATCTTCTTCCGGGCGGCCGCCGTGTTCTCGAAGAACCACTTTTCGCCCAGCCTGCCGACCGCATCCAGCAGGATGGCCTTCGCCTCCGCGAATTTCCCGGCCTGGGCGAGCGAGTCCGCCTCCGCCTCCTGGCCGAGATACCAGTTGTCGGCGCCCTTGCGCACCTCCCGGATCTTGTCGTCCGCCGGTCCCGCATCGGGGCCCGTCACATCCTTCTTGACCCAGGCGTCGAGGAGCGCGACGGCCTCGCCCCACGAATTGTTCGCGACCAGCCCGTCCACCAGCCGGACGAGCTCCGCAAAATTCTTCGGGTCGCCGCCCGGCGGCGGCGTCTCCGTCCCGTTCACCGGCGGGACTTCCCTTCCCAGCCCGCGGAGGACGCGCTGGGCTTCCGCCGCCTCCGGGAAACGGTAGTACAGGGTGATGAAATTCCGGAGCTCCGCCGTCAGGCGATCCTGCTCCTCCTGAGGCAGTTCTCCGCGCTCGTTCATCGCCACGCGCTGCTGAAGCACGGCCCACCGCGCCTCGGCCTCCTTCGCCAGCTTGTCCTCCCCGGTCCCGGTCCCGCCGACGTCCTCGGGCTTTCCGCCCATCTTCTGGTAGTACTCGCGGGCGCGGGCGAGCTCGAACGCCTTCGGGTGGTTCCGGATGAAGGAGCGGAGCTGCTCGCGGAGCTCCTCCTCGTCCGCCGTGGGGAGCTCGTTGTCCTCGTACCTGCGGAAGCGGTCGCGGATGGGACCCCACGCCGCCTGCGCGGCGACGATCTCGCGGGCCTCGTCGTCCGCCTTCTTCTTCTGCGCGATGTCCGCGAGGATGGTCTGCGCGTTCCTGTACTCCTTCGCGCCGGAGGGGATCTTGCGCAGTTCCTCGGCCGCCGCCGGGTAGTCCGCCTTCCGGTACAGCTCCTCGCCGCGCTCGAGCGTCTGCCGCCAGGCGCTGCCTTTCGACGGGTCCCCCTTGCTGTTGTTCATCAGGAGCGCGCCGCCGGCGAGAAGCGCGAGGACGACGATGACGGCGCCGACGATGACGCCGGGGTTTCCGCCGGAGGGCGCGGGGGCGGGCGGGCGGTGCGCTCCGTGCGGCGAGGCGCCGGGG
>JABWAY010000107.1 GCA_013360825.1 Candidatus Brocadiia bacterium
CTCGCCCTCCTCGCCGGGTGCGCGACCGAGGCGGACGTCGCCCCCTCGAGGGAAACGCTGCGCCCGGGCGACCCGTTCCCGCACGCGCTCTGGACCGACGTCCTCCGCCGCCACTCGCGCGACGGACTCGTCGATTACCCCGCCCTCGCCGCGGACCGCGCCGGCCTCGACGCCTACCTCGGATGGCTCGCCCGCCACTCCCCCGCCTCCGACCCGGACCTCTTCCCGCGGCGCGAGGACCGCCTCGCCTGGCTGATCAACGCCTATAACGCCTGCACCGTCCGCGGCGTCGTCGACCGCTGGCCGATCGCGTCGGTCCGCGATGCAGGCCCCACCGGCACCGAATTCTGGACGCTCACCTCCTGGCCCCTCGGCGGCCGACCCCGCACCCTCAGGCAGCTCGAGGACGAGATCCGCACCTTCGGCGACCCCCGCATCCACTTCGCCATCAACTGCGCCTCCCTCGGGTGCCCCCGCCTGCCGGACGAAGCGTTCGAACCCGACCGGCTGGAATCCCAGCTCGAGCGCGAAGCGCGCGCGTTCGTGGCGGACGGGCGCAACGTGCGGGTCGAAGGGGATGCCCTCGTGCTCTCGAAGATCTTCCAGTGGTACCGCCGGGAATTCGAGGAGTTCCAGGAAGCCCGCGGCGGCGCGCCGGACCTCGCGGACTATGTCCGCTCCCTGGGCGCCGCCGTTCCCGCCGGCGCGGAACTCGAGTTCGGCGGCTACGACTGGGGGATCAACCTGTGGAAGCGGGGGGAGGAGCGCCGGTGAAGAAGACCCTCGCGGTCGTGGCCGCCCTGCTGCTCGCGACCGGCGGCATCCTGGCGTGGTGGAAACTCCGCCCCGCCACGCGGGTCGTGATCGATCCCCCACGGGCGGACCTCCGCCCGGGCGACCCCTTTCCCCACGACCTCTGGACCGCCTTCCTGTCCGCCTCCGCGCGCGACGGGCGCGTCCGCTACGCCGCGGTGAAGGCCGACCCCTCCGCGCTCAACGCCTACCTCGGCTACGTCGCGCGCTATTCGCCGGAGTCCCACCCGGACCTCTTCCCGACGCGGGAAGACCGACTCGCCTACGCGCTCAACGCCTACAACGCCTGCGTGGTCAAGGGGGTCATCGACCACTACCCCGTCGATTCCGTCCGCGCCATCGGCACCGTCCCGTTCGATTTCTTCACGAAGATCGAGTACCCCTTCGGCGGGCGCCCGTCCTCCCTCGAGGACTGGGAGACGTCGATCCGGAAGACCTGGGACGAACCGCGGATCCACTTCGCCCTCAACTGCGCCTCCCTCGGGTGCCCCCGCCTGCCGTCCGAGGCCTTCCTGCCGGCGACGCTGGAGGCGCAGCTGGCGCGGGAGACGGCGGCGTTCCTCGGGGACGAGCGGAACGTGTCGGTGTCGGGCGGAAAACTGCGGTTGTCCTCGATTTTCAAGTGGTACCGGGCCGACTTCGAGGGGTGGATGGAGTCGCGCGGAAAACCGAAAGGGCTCGCGGCCTGGATCCGCGCGGCGGGGCGCGACGTCCCCGATCTCCCGGTGGAATTCGCGGACTACGACTGGGGACTCAACGACCTGAAATAGCGGGGGCCTGCCCGACCTCGCAGGCGCGCGCCGGCACCGCGGGCTCCCGGCTGCTCACCCCCGCGCGCTTCCGCCCCCCCGGCGTGATCTTCCAGCGGCGGTGCATCCACTGCCACTGCTCCGGCGTTTCGCGGATGAACTGTTCCAGCGCGGCGGTGTGGGCGCGCGTGATGCGGAGGACTTCATCGCCCCGCGGAGCCGCGGGATCGGGGCGGATGGCGTCGGCGAACCGGAGGACGTAGCGGAAGCGGTCGCCGTCGCGGACGCAGCTGAACGGCAGGATCGGCGCCCCGGTGACGCAGGAGAGGAGCGCCGGGGTCGTGACGGTGAGGATCTCGCGCCCGAAGAACGGGACGAGCACGCCGGAGTCGCGCGGATTGCGGTCGGTGAGGAGGGCGACCATTCCGCCGCCCTTCAGGGCGCGGATCAGGTTCCGGAACGCCCCGTCGATCCGGATCGAGGTGTTGCCGCGGAGGGCGCGCTCGCGCTGGATGAAGGCGTCGAGCCGCGGATTCCGCGAGCCGTGCGCGACGCTGGCGAGGTCGAGCCCGTGGCGCGCGGCCCAGGTGGCCGCGAACTCCCAGTTCCCCAGGTGGCCGCCGACCCAGATCAGCCCGCGCCCCTCCGCGAGCAGCGAGAGCACGCGCGCTTCGTCCGGGACGGAGAGGATTTCTTTCCACCGCGGATCGGCCCCGGAGACCGGGGCGTGGGCGGCCTCGGCGATCGCGCGGCCGAAATGCCGGAAGCAGGCGGACGCGGTCCGGCGCGCCCACTGCGGCGGCCGTTCGGGAAAGGCCTGCTCGAGGTTCTCGATCGCCCGGTTGCGGTGCCACCGGAACAGCGTCCCCGCGGCCGCGCCCGCCGTGTCCCCGATCGTTCTCGCGACCGGCCCCGGAAGGATTCGGAGCGCCGCGAGCGACGCGCGCAGAACCGCGAATTCCAGCGCGCGACCGACGCACGAAACGGGACATCCCTGTTTGCGGAAGAGCTTCACGGTGTGCCTGCGATTCTATCGGGCCCGGCACGGAAATCATTCTGCGACTTCACGCCTTTCATGCGTTTTTCACAGGGGGGCCGGCCGGGCGTTTCTCGCGGCTTCTCCATCTCCGGTGGGCCCAGAGCCACTGTTCCGGGCGTTCGCGGATGGAGCGCTCGAAGAGCGCGGTGTACCACGCGGTGTGGGCCGCGACGTCGGCTTCGAGATCCCCGGTGCGGGGGGGAGGCGGGTCGGGGTGGAAACCGAAGGCGTAGCGGTAGGGACCGAGGCGGGCCGTGAAGAACGGGAGCAGCGGCGCGCCGGTCCGGAGGGCGAGGAGCGCGGGAGTCGGCCAGGTCGAGGCGGGGCGGCCGAAGAACGGGACGAACACCCCTCCTTTCCCGGCGTTCTGGTCGGCCATGAGGATCCCGACCCGCCCGCCGCGGATGTCGCGCAGGAGGCTGCGGAGCGCGCCTTCCTGGTGGACGACCCGCTGCCCGGTTCCGGTGCGGAGCGCGGCATTGAGGTAGCCGTCGAGGTACGGGTTGCGGAACGGCCGGGCCACGGTCGTGATCGGCGATCCGCGCAGCCCCATGCAGACGCCGCCGAGTTCCCAGGAGCCCTGGTGGCAGCCGACCATCACCGCACCGCGCCCCGCGGCGACCGCCTCGTCCAGCAGGTGCATGTTCACCCACTCGACATGCCGCTCCATCGTCTCCCTCGACAGCGTCCGCCGCATGACCAGCGCTTCGGAAAACGCCGTCGCGAAATGCTCGAACATCCCGCGCGTGATCCGCCGGCACTCCGCGGGAGGGTACCCGGCGGCGGCGAGGTGCTCCATGGCGCGGGGGGCGTGGCGCAGGTCGACGATCGAGGTGAGGCGCGCGGTCAGGCGGACGATTTCGCGGCGGAAGGGTTCGTTGAGGCCCTGGAGGAGGGAGGCGGCGAACCGGGGGCCGACGTACTGGGCGTAGTACCAGAGGCGCCGGAGGAGGGGGAGGTCTTCCCGGCGGACGGGGGCGTCCCTGGTGGCGTCCCTGGGGGGCATCTCAGGCGGGGGCGGCGGCTTCCTTCCGGGGGCGGGTTTTCCAGCGGCGGTGGGCCCACAGCCACTGGTCGGGCCAGCGGCGGATGTGGGCTTCGAGGGAGGCGGCGATGCGGGCGGTGACGCGGCGGACGTCCTCCTCGGAGTCGCCCGTCGCTTCCGCCACGAACGGAGGATCGAACGCGATGCGATAGCGGCGGGGTTCGATCCGCGGCGCCGCGAAGGTCACGATCGGGACCCCCTGCCGGACGGAGAGGAGGCCGGGGGCGCGGTGCGTGGAGGCGGAGGCGCCGAGGAACTCGACCCAGATCCCCTCCTTCCGCGCGTCCTGGTCGGTGAGCATCGCGACGAGCTCGTTGCGTCGCAGCGCGCGGATCGCCTCGCGGAGCGCACCGTCCTTCGGGATCGTCCGCTGGCCGGTCGAACGGCGCCAGCGTTCCAGCCAGGCGTGGACATGCGGGTTCCGCTGCTTCTGTGTCACCGTGTTCACGGGATACCCGATCAGCGCCGTCATCCATCCGGCGATCTCCCAGTTCCCCAGGTGCGCGCCGACGATGAGCACCCCCTTCTTCATCGCAAGCGCCGCGTCGATGTTCTCGAGCCCCTGGAACTCGACCCGGTCCCGCCACCCCTCCGGCGTGTACGTCCGCCGCGCCCGCGCCATCTCCACCGCGATCTCCCCGAAATGGGAGAACGAACGCTTCGCCACCGCCGGGCCGTCCTCCCCGAGCGCGCGGCGGGCGTTCTCGGCCGCCTGGCGCGACCGCGAGGGCATCAGCGTCCACATCGCGCGCCCCGCCGTCCGCCCCGCGGCGCGCGCGAGTCCCTCGGGGAGGACCGCAAGCGCGAGCCGCGCGGCGTGAAACGCCGCGAACTCGACCGCGTTCACCAGCGGCCCGAAGACCGGGTTCTTTGCGAGGCCCACGCCCGGAGTATAGGGGCGAATCCCTAACCGGCGGAGGGCTTCTCCCTCCGGGTCTTCCAGCGGCGGTGGATCCAGAGCCACTGGTCCGGCGTCTCGCGGATCCAGGCCTCGATGCAGGCGGTGAAGCGCGCGGTGGCGCGCTCGAGGTCGCCCTCGTGCTCGTGAGACCCCTCCGCGACGAACGGTTCGGCGAAGTCGAGGGTCATCCGGCCGTCGGGGCGGCGGCGCGCGGCGAACGGGAGGATCGGCGCCCCGGTCCGGAGGGAGAGGAGCGCCGGGGATTTCAGCGTCGACGCCTCCTGCCCGAAGAACGGCACGAACACCCCCTGGTCGCGGGCGTCCTGATCGACGAGCATCGCGAGGATCTCGCCGCGGCGGAGGACATGCATCGCCTCCCGCAGTCCGCCCCATTTCGTGATCACCCCCACTCCGGCGGAGGCCCGGATCTCGTTGAGCCCGTCCTGCAGAAACGGATTCTCGACGGGCCGGAGCAGCCACGACAGCCGGAACCCGAGATGCCCGATCCCGCACCCGCCGATCTCCCAGTTTCCGAGGTGCGCGCTCACCGCGACGACGCCTTTGCCCATGGACGCCGCATCCCGGAGATGCTGCTCCCCGCGGACCTCCACGAGCCGCCTCCACCGCTCCCGGTCGAATGTCTTCCGGATGTGGACGACTTCCGGCAGCAGCTGCCCGAACTGGCGGACCGAGGCGGACCCCGCCCACCCCCCGCCGGGCCCGAGCGCCCGCTCCGCCTGCTCCTCGGCGAACCGCAGCTTCTTCTTCAGAATCCACGCGGCGGCCCGCCCCGCGAGATCCCCCGCCCGCCGCGCCAGCGGCAGCGGCATCGAGTAGATCATCTCGGCGACGTGCTGGACGCAGCCGATGGCGAACTTGTTGAAGATCGGACCCCACACCGGGTCCCGCTCGAGCTTCACGAGCGCTCAGGGTATCCGATTTCGCGTTTCCGGCCAGCCCGGGCCGGGGCGCCGATCTCGTACCTCAGCCAGCGCCCCTCGATCGGACCGTTGCGCACGACCCATTTGCGGGAAGCGCGGAGGCCGAGGTGCCGGGTGAGTTCCGCGTTGCCGGAGAGCACGAAGGCGGTGGCGTCGGAGCACCGGTGCAGGAAATTCCCGAGGGCCTTCCACGACGCGACCAGGTCCTCCCCCTCCCCGATGCGCTCGCCCCACGGCGGGTTGGTGCAGACGATCCGCGGCGGACGCGTGGGATTCCAGGTGCGGCAGTCGCCCTGCGAGACCCTGACGACCCCCGCCACCCCGGCCGCCTCCACCGCCCGGCGGGCGAGGGGGATCGCGCCGGGATGCAGGTCGCACCCCTCGATCGGGAACCGGAGCCCCGGCTTCACCCGCTGTTCCGCCTCGCGCCGGAGCGCGCGCCAGGCGCGGTCGTCGTAGTCCGGCCAGCGCTCGAACGCGAAACTGCGGCGCAGCCCGGGAGCGCGGTCCATCGCGAGGTGCGCCGCCTCCACCAGGAACGTGCCGCCGCCGCACATCGGGTCCGCCAGCGGACTCTCGCGGTCCCACTCCGTCAGCAGGAGCAGCCCCGCCGCCGTCGCCTCGTTCAGCGGACTCTTCACCAGCGCCGGCCGCCATCCCCGCTTGTGAAGACTCTCCCCCGACCAGTCGCGGTAGAGCCGCGCGGTGTTCTCCCGCAGGTGCAGCCGAAGCGGGAGATCGGGGGATTCCGTGTCGACGTCGGGCCGCCGCCCGCACCGCTCCCGCAGCTGGTCCACCACCGCGTCTTTGACGACCAGGGCCGCGTACTGCGAGTGCGTCATGTCCGAGTCCCGGACCGTCGCGTCGACCGCGATCGTCCGGTCCGGCCCCGACAGCGCTTCCCAGTCCAGCTCCGCCACGGCCGCGTAGAGTTCCCGCGGCCCGCGCGCGGGGACCTCGAGGAGCTGTTCCTGGACGCGGAGCGCGGTCCGGAGCCGGAGGCACGCCTGCATCCCGGTCCGTGCGTCCCCGAGAAACTCGACCCCGCCGCGTCGCTCGACGATCTCCGCCGCGCCGATCCCGCGCAGCTCCGCCGCGAGCACCCCCTCGAACCCCGGTCCGCACGCGGCAAAAAACGTCTTCGGTCCCTTCACGCGCTTCCGTGCCCCTGCGCCGCCCCGATGCGCCGCCCGGTCCTCGCGCAGATCCGCTCCAGCCCGGCCTCGATCTCGCTGGCGCCCTGGACGAGCTCGAGATCGACGTCGAGGATCCAGACCGGGACCGACCACGGCCGTTCCCTGAGCCGGGCGGCGTCCTTCGCGGTCGTCACCAGCGCATCGACTTCCAGCTCGCGCCCCTCCGCCTCGAGCCCGTCGAGTTCCATGTCGGAGTAGGCGTGATGGTCGGGAAACGCGCGGAACGCGCCGACCTTCGCATGGAGTTTCTTCAGCGTCGATTCGAACCCGAGGGGATTGCCGAGCCCGCAGAACCCCAGAATGCGCCGGCCGGCCAGGCTCTCGGGGGCCGGAGGGCCGTGGAGGGCGCGGGGAGCGCGGGGACGGTGCACGGCGGCGGCGACCGGACGGCCGCCGGAAAGTCCGGCGAGCTGGGCGCGCAGGAGCGCGAGTTCCTCCGAGGAGAGCATGTCGGCCCGCGAGATCACGATGAGGTCGGCGCGCGCCAGCCCGCGGGGGGTTTCCCGGAGGCATCCGCGCGGGAAGAGTCGGCCGTTCCCGAAGGGCGAGGAGGCGTCCACCATGACGATGTCGAAGTCGCGCCGGAGGCGGAGGTCGTGGAACCCGTCGTCGAGGAGCACGACGTCGGCGCCGTGGCGCTCGAAGGCTTCGCGGGCGCGCTCGACCCGGTCCCCGCCGGCGAGCCGGATCCCTGCGGCGAAGGCCTCGTCGTCGACGCCGGAGATTTCGCGGCCGTAGCCGCGCGACACGACCGCGACCTTGAGCCCGCGCGCCTCCAGCCTGCGCGTCAGCATCTCGACCATCGGGGACTTGCCGGTCCCGCCGAGCGTGATGTTCCCGACGCCGATGACCGGGCCGGAAAGCCGCTGCCGGCGGCGCAATCCGAGCGCGAACGTCCCGTTCCGGAGCCAGAGGGCGCCGGCGTAGACCGCGGAGGCGGCCGCGTAGGCGAGGCGCAGCGCGCCCGCGACGACGCCGCGGCGCCGCCCGGTCACGACCTCCATCCACGCCCGCTGTGTCTTCGCCCGCATGTCCTCCTTTATATCGGCCGGAAGGGGGTCCGGCCAAGGGCGCTCTGGAAAGGGCGGGAATCGGTGCCGGGGCCGCGGCGCTGTGGTAGGGTCCGGGGATGTTCCGCCGCGGGATCGTCCTGGCTTTTTCCGCCGCCGCGCTCCTCGCGGGAAATGCGGCGCGGGCGGACGAGTGGCGGGTTGCGGGACCGCTGAAGGGCGGGTCCCGGGCGATGATCGGGCCCGATCCCCTCCTCGAGTACCTGAACGGTCCCGCGGCGGACCGGACGCCGGAGCCGGGGGAGGCGATCGGGGGAGCCGTGTGGCGCGCGGCGACCCCGGATGACGCCGGCGTGCTTCGCGACGACGGCCTCGCCCCCGGCGTCGCGCACGTGACGATGCAGTCTCCGCGGGAGGTCGTCGTCCTGCTGCGGGTGCACGGCGCCAGCGTCGTGTACGTCAACGGCGTCCCCTGCGCAGGGGACGTCTACGCCAGCGGCATCGGCTGGGTCCCCGTCGCGCTGCGCGCCGGCACCAACACGATCGCGGCGCGATGCGGTCGCGGGCAGTTCTCCTGGATGATGCGGACGCCGCCCGCGCCGGTCTGCCTCAACGATTCCGACCTGACCCTCCCCAGCCTCGTGGAGCGGCGCCCGGCGACCCCCTGGGCCGCCGTCCCCGTCCTCAACGCCACCCGTGAATGGGTCCGCGACGCCGTCCTCGTGGACGCCGCGGGCGAAACCCCCCTGCCCCCCCTCGCGCCGCTGGGCGTCCTCAAGGTCCCGTTCCGCCTCGAGGACGGCCCCGCCAGTGAACTCCGTGTCCGGCGGGGGACGGCGGAGCACCGCATCGCGGTGAGCCTCG
This sequence comes from Candidatus Brocadiia bacterium, assembly GCA_013360825.1. Taxonomy (GTDB): domain Bacteria; phylum Planctomycetota; class MHYJ01; order WSZJ01; family WSZJ01; genus WSZJ01. The sequence goes on from JABWAY010000107.1 coordinate 8,559, forward strand.
GCCGCAACCGCGGGCGGCACGAGGGACGGACGGTGACCTTCCGCTCGCGGATCGACGACTCCGTCCAGGCCTGCGCCTGGGCCCCGCCCGCCGCGCCGCAGCCCGCGGGCGCGGCTCCCGCTCTCATCTTCACCCTCCATGGCGCCGGCGTCTGGTGCCAGTCCCACCTGGACGCCTACCCGTCCCTCTCGTGGGCCTCCATCCTCGCCCCCCAGAACCGCCGCCAGTACGGATTCGACTGGGAAGACTGGGGCCGCCTCGACGCTCTGGAGGCGCTGGAGGTGTTCTGCGCGGAGCACCCGGTGGACCGCTCCCGGATCTACCTCGCCGGGCACTCCATGGGCGGACACGGAACCTGGCAGCTCGGCGTGCACTTCCCCGACCGGTGGGCTGCGATTGCGCCGAGCGCCGGATGGCTCAGCCACTACACCTATCCGCCCTGGGCGAAACGCGACCCGGCCCCCGAACTGGCCGATCCGGCCAGGCGTTCCGCCGCCCCCTCCGACACGATGGCCCTCTTCCGCAACCTCGACGGGCTGCCGGTCTTCATCATCCACGGGCTGGCCGACGACAACGTCCCGCCTGACCAGGCCCATCTGGCGCTCGCCGCCCTCCGGGCGTCCGGCCACGACGCGCAGGTGCTCTTCCGGGAGGGGGCCGGTCACTGGTGGGACGGCCCCGATCCCGGGGCGGACTGCGTCAGTCCCTCGGTCCTCATCGACTGGCTCCAGCGCCACAGGCGCCCGGACGCCCTCAGCCGGTACGTCTTCCGGACGGTCTCCCCGGCCGTTTCCGCGACCTGCCGGGACGTGACGATTTTCGCCCAGACCGAGCCGTACGCGGTCTCGTCCGCCGAGGTCGCGTTCGGCCAGGAGCGCCGGCCGGACCTGACCTGGCGGCACCTCTGCCGCGTCGTCACGTCCGGCGCCGCGCACGTGGCGGTCCGCGCCCGCGGCTCCGAGCTGATTCTCGACGGCGTCGAGTTCCCCCGCGACGGCGAATTCCACCGCGCCCCCGACGGCACCTGGACCCCCGGTCCGCCGCCCGGCCTCCGCAAGACCCCGGCCCGCCAGGGCCCGTTCGCGCAGGCCTTCCACACCCCGTTCCTCTTCGTCCTCCCCACCGGCGGCTCCCCCGCGGAACGCGAGGACGCGCTCCGCTTCGCCCGACTCCAGGCCCAGCTCTGGTGGTACCGCGGAAACGGACGCGCCCTCGTCCTCGCCGACACCGATGTCACGGAACAGGACTGGCGGGAACGAAATCTCATTCTCATCGGAAGCGCCGCCTCGAACGCGTGCTGGAAGCGGATCGATGCGACCCTTCCGTTCCGCGCGGTCCCCGGAGAGGTCCGCGCGGGCGCCGAGACGCTGGAAGGGGATTTCGCCCTCGCGGCGGTCTACCCGCTGCCGGGAAGCGCGGAGCGGCTGGTCGCCGTGGTGGGCGCCAGCGGCCCGGAGGCGCGGAGGACCTGGCTGTCGATGCAGTGGTTCGGGAGCAATGCCGGGACGCCGGATCTCGCCGTCTGGGACGCCGGCATTCTCCGGCACGGGCGCGAGGCGATGCGGGTCGCGGGGATCTTCGGCCCGGACTGGGCCCCGTATGAACCGCTCTGGAAGACCGGGCGCTGACCCGGATGGGGGCGCACAAATCCCTCCTTGACAGCCGCGCGATGCGGGAGCGACATAGCGGCATGAGATTCGGCGTTTTCACGGTGGCCCTGTTCGCCCTGGCGCTCGAGACCGCCGCCGCCGATCCGCCGGTCCTGGAACGGCACGTGATCTCCCTCGCGCTCGACCCCGCTTCGAACGCCCTCGAGGCGACCGACACGCTCGAGCTGTCCGGAGAGGGAACGCGGGAGTTCGACCTGGCGCTGGCACCCGCCTTTGAGGTCACCTCCGTGCTGGCCGGCCGCCTTTCTGCGGCCTGGACGTTTCGCGACGGCGTTCTCCACGTCCGCCTCCCCGCGGACTCCGCCCGGAATTTCACGGTGACGGTGGCGTGGAAGGGAAAGCTGCTCGATCCGCCGAAGCGGAACGAGATGCGGTTCGTCACGGGGGAGAAGTCGCGGGGCACGATTCAGCCGGAGGGGGCGTGGCTTCCGGCCGGCGCGCAGTGGTACCCGGACCGGCCGGGTTCGATGTCGCGGTTCACCGTCACCGCGCGTGTTCCGGAGGACTGGGAGTTCATCGGGCAGGGGGGCCGGCACGATTACGACCCGAAAACGCGGCGCGCGACGTGGTGCGACCCGATTCCGTCGGACGGCCTGACCTGCGTGGCCGGCCCGTACGTGGCCGAGCAGCTCCGTGCCGGGCGGGTGACGGTCCGATCCTATTTCTACCGGGAGGACGCCGCCGCGGCGGCGGACTACCGTCGCGCCGCGGCCGAGTGGATCGAGCACTTTTCCGGCCTGCTCACGCCGTACCCGTACCACGACTTCTCGATCGTCGAGAATTTCTTCAGCACCGGGTACGGGATGCCGTCCTACACGCTCCTCGGCGCCGACGTCGTCCGGATGGGGGCGCGGTATCTGGGCGAGGGCGGGCTCGGCCACGAGGTGCTGCACTGCTGGTGGGGAAACGGCGTGTTCGTGGAGGGGGGGAACTGGTGCGAGGCGCTGACCACGTACTGTTCGAACTACCTCTGGGTGGAAAAGACGCAGGGGCCCGAGGCGGCGCGGAAGTACAGGCGGCACGCGAGCGTCCGCTTTTCGCTCCATGTGCCCCCCGACGCGGACTACCCGGTTCGGACGTTCGAGGGCAAGGTCACCGAGGCGGACAACGAGATCGGGTACGGAAAAGGATCGATGCTGTTCCATCTGGTGCGCCGCCGCATCGGCGACACGGCGTTCTGGGCCGGATTGCGGCGGGTCCTGAGAGAGCGCACCGGCGCGCGCGCCGGCTGGGACGACTTCCGGCAGGCGTTCGAGGCCGAGTCGGGACACGATCTCGAGGGGCTGTTCACGGCGTGGCTGGACCGGCCGGGAGCCCCCGAGCTGTCGCTGGAGCGGACGGAGCAGGGAGCGCGGCTCCTGGTCCGGGGACCGCTGGACGCGCTGAACGTGCCGGTGCGATCCTGGCGCGCCGAGGGGCCCGTCGAACATGTCGTGGAGGTCCGGAACGGCACGGCGGAGTGGGCCGAGCCGGAGGGGACGACGCGCGTCGAGGTGGACCCCGGCTACCATGTCTTCCGCCGGATCCCCGCCGCCGCGCTGCCGATCTGCCTCAACCGGGTCGTCTCGGACGGGACGCGGGCGGTCGTGCTGCCGGAGGGGGATGAGGCGCCCTGGAACGATCTCCTCGCCCGGCTCGACGGGTGGGAACGGATTCCCGCGGCCGAGGCCTCCCCCGCCAGACTCGCGGGCAGGTCGCTTCTCGTTCTCGGCGGTCCCGATCAGAATCCCGTGGCACGGCGATGGGCGGGGTCGGGGGCGCTGAAGCGCGGGGACGTCGACGTCCGCGCGGACGGGTGGACGGCGGCCGGGGAGACGGTGTCGCTGGGAGCGGACCGGGCGCTCCTGGTGACGGTCCCCTCCCCGGACGACGCGGCGCGGCAGGCGACGGTGTTCTTTCCGGCGTCGCCCGGCGCCGTGAAGGCGTCGCGCCTGATGCTCTATTACGGCTGGGAATCCTGGTACGTCTGGCGGGACGGCCGGGTCGCGGCGCGCGGCGAGTTCCCGGTCGAGGAGCCGCTGGTGCTGGAGCTCGAGTGAGACGGATCGCGGCCGCGCTCGCGGTCGGGCTCGCGGCAGGCGGATGCGGTTCACCCGCCCCGCCGCCGGAGGGGGGGGATGCCGGCGCGCC
>JABWAY010000108.1 GCA_013360825.1 Candidatus Brocadiia bacterium
GCCAGCACCACCCCCGCCGCGGCCCCGAAACCCGCAACCGGCGGCCACCAGGCACCGCCCGCCCACATCAGCCCCACCACCCCCAGCGCGAGCAGGAGCAGCACCCGGACCGTGGCGTCGCCCGCGGCACGAAAGTGAAACCACTCTTCGCGCGTCTCCAGCCCCGCGTCCCGGAATGCCTCCCGCACGCGGTCCGCAGCCCACCGTTCGTCAGGAGTGCCGCATCCCCGCGGCCGGGACAGGAGCGCCGCGAACGAACGGGCCCTTCCCGCATCGAAATCCATCCCGACATCCTATCCGCCCGGCTCCGCGCAAGCCGCTTGTTCCCCCCGTCCCGCCGCTGCTACACTCCCACGCGCACCCCACCCTCCTGGAGGCCCTGCGGCGATGAAGAAGTTCCTGTTCGTCGTGCTGTTCGGCGCGTGCACCTGGGCACTCGCCGGCACGATCACGCTGAAGTCGGGCGAGACCGTCAACGGCGAGGTCCGGAAGGCAACGCGGGCGGGCGCGGAGGTCGTGCGCGACGGCGTGCGCATCGATGTCCCCTGGGACTATCTGGAGCCGGGGGAAGCGGCGCGGGTCTGGGAGGCGTCGCTGGCGTGGGACGATACGGAGGGCCTCGCGGATCTGGCGGCGTTCTGCGAGACCAAAGGACTGGGGGACGGGGCCCGGGGCGCCTGGGAAAAGATCGTCAAGGCCGCCCCCGATCACGAACAGGCGCGCCAGGCGCTCGGATACGTCCGCGAAGGCGGGGAATGGGTGCTGGCCGCTGCGAAGGCCGCCGACCCCCGTCCCGCCCCCGGCGTCGAGACGCCCGTCGCGAAGGACAACCTCACGGCCCCGCCCGGGACGCCCAAGTCGGCGATCGACGCGATCGAGCGCGGGAAGGCCATCCTGGAGGAGGCGAAGAAGAATCCGAAACAGGTCGTCGAGGCCGGCGAGCTCGCCGTCGCGGAGTTCAAGAAGGCAATCAAGGCCTCCAAGGACCTGGCGCTGGCCTGGTACCACCTCGGCATCGCTTACCAGTTCACCAAGGACTACCGCGAGGCGGTCGATGCCCTCTCCCGCGCGATCTCCCTCAACCCTCGGTTCTACGAGGCCATGGTCGAACTCGGCGACGCCTACGCCTGGCTCAGGAACGAAGACAAGGCCGTCGAGCACTACGCGAAGGCCCTCGAACTCAAGCCGACCTACGCCCTCGCCTGGAGGAACACCGCGCTCGTCGAAATGAAGCGGCGCCGCTTCAAGGAGGCCCGGATCGCGTGCGACAAGGCGATCGAACTCGAGCCCGGGGAGCAGACGACGAAGGCGATCTCGCCCATGATCGACGCGGAGATCAAGGGACCGGGATTCGGCGAGCAGGAGACGCGCAAGCGGTCCAGGCACTTCGAGGTGATCACCGACGGCGGCACGCACATCGCGGATGTGATGTCCGAGAATCTCGAGCGCATCTACACGATCTACGAAAAGGTCTTCCCGAAGATCCAGAAGGACGACCTGGTCTTTCCCGTGATCGTCTACAAGGACCAGGCCGGCTACCAGCAGTCCGGCGCCCCCCCGGGGACGGGTGGATACTTCTCGCCCTACGTGAAGAAACTGGTCTTCTACTGGATGGGCGACGCGAAGGTCCAGGACACGCTGATGGTGCTCTACCACGAGACGTTCCACGCGTTCCTGGATTACTACCTCGAGGACGCGACCCAGTGGTTCAACGAGGGGCACGGCGACTACTTCGGCGCCTGGAAGTGGGACGAAGCCCGCAAGATGATGGTGCTGCGCACGAACTGGTGGCGCCTGCCGGGCCTTCAGAATGCGATCCGGTCGGGGCGCATCACGCCGCTCACCGAGCTTCTGCAGATGACCCAGCCCGAGATGTACAACCCCCAGAGCGTCGGCGTGAACTACGCGGAGGCCTGGGCGGTCGTGTACTTCATGTGGAACTACCAGGGCGGAAAGTACGCGGCGGTGCTGCGGAACTACTTCTTCGAGATGCAGAAGGGGGCGGGGATCCGGCGCGCCTACCAGAACACGTTCGGGCGCCTGGACATGAAGACCTTCCAGGACGAATGGGAGCGCTACATCCTGGCTCTCGAGATTCCGCCGGGAGTGTCGACCACGCCGCCGAAGAAGGGGCCGGGTCGATAAGGGGCGGCTCGGAACCCGCGGGCGGGGGTCAGCGGGGGACCGCGGACTCCGCCAGACGGGCTTTCGCCTTCCCGGCGGCCGGTCTGTCAGGCCAGTTCTCGACCACCCGCTCATAGCGCCGCCGCGCCCCGTCCCGGTCGCCGATCCTCACGGCGGTGATCTCCGCGGCCCGGAACGCGGCCTCCGCCACCCCGGGCGCGAACGGATAGTCCCGGACGTAGCGGTCGATCCCGCGCACCGCCTCCTCCCCGCGGCCGAGCGCCTCCAGACAGAACGCCTGCTGCACCAGCGCGTCGTCCAGCAGGCCGGTCCGGAACCCGATTCCGGAGCGGAACTCCGAGAACCCGATCACGGCGTCGCCGTGCGCCCCCGCCATCTGAAGCGCCCGCGCCCCGTAGTACGTCCCCAGCGCAGCCGCCCAGCTGTCGGGCCAGCGGACCGTGAGCGCAAAACAGCGGCGGTGCGCCTCGTCCCACCGCCGCCCGCGCCAGGCCTCCATCGCCGAGCGGTACGCCGCGACCATCTCCGCCGGCCGCCGCCGCGCGATCCAGGCCACGCCGAACTCATGGCTCACGCGCACGAACTCCTCCCACGTCCCCCCCGCCACCGCGGCCGCCGCTTCACGCGCCGTCGACCCCTCCGAAAGCAGCGCGACGAACCGCCGCACCGCATCCCTTCCCCCGAGGCTCTCCATCGCCGCGATCGCGAGAAAATCCTCCGGATAGTCCTTCAGCGAATGCGCCGCATTCTCCAGCCCGTCCAGCAGCTCGCCCGCCGGATCCTCCCTGTCCGCCATCATCCCGAGCCAGAACTCCACACGGTCCGGGCCCTGCCCCGCGGCCCAGACCGCAAGCCCTTCCCGCCCCCACTTCGGAAACGCCCGGTGCCGCTGTTCCCCGAGCAGATTCCGCAGCACCGCATGCGCCATCTCGTGCGTCAACTCCCGCTCGATCGAGTCCTGTCCGCCGAAGTGGACCTCCAGGTTCAGGGTAATTTCCTGGATCTCGCGCCCCTCCTGAATCCGCGTGTTCGTCCCGGCCATCTGCACGTCCCGCCGCGGGTCCAGCGGCATGTCGGCGAACCGCACCACGACATTCGAGATCTCCGCCTCGGCCAGGCCGAAACGCTCCGCGACGACCCTCCCCGCCTCGCGCTTGAGTTCCGGCAGCCGGCGCGCGAGCTCCTCCACCTCCGGCTCCGCCGCATACTTGCCGGCGTACGGGATGTCCTGCGCCGCGGCCCAGCCGGGCCAGAGGAGCAGAGGGGCCAGCAGGGTGGGGAAGTGTCTCACGCGGTCTCCGCCGCGGCCGGGGCGAGGCACCCCGTCACGCGCGGGCGCGGCACGCCGGGGACGATCCCCCAGCGTTTCTGCGCCCAGAGGAGAGCGAAGAACATCCGCAACCACAGGTTCATCCCGGCGACGTCCCCGGCGAGGACGCGGACCACGGCCTTGCGGATGCGGGGTGAGTCCTGGTCCGAGAGAAAAATGTCGTACCAGGCCTGCGTGTAGAAGGCGCGGACGAAGCGCGTGTAGGTGTCGACGGCCTGGAACAGCGTCCGCGCGGGCGCCGCGAGGTCCGCCGCCCGCACCGCCCCCCCCCGGCCCAGCGCCTTCACGACGGCCTGCCCCGCCTGCTCGCCGTGACGCTGCGAGAGGTAGAACCCCGTCGAGAAGATCGGGTCCAGGAACGCCGCCGCATCACCGATCAGCGCGAACCCGTCGCCGTACCCCGGATCGCACCGGAACGAGTAGTCCGCCTCGACATGCGCCTCGGTGAGCCGGCGCGCCCCCGCCAGCCGCCCGCGCACCACGGGGGAGGCCTCGAACAGCCGCTCCATCATCTCCAGCGCCGTCCCGCGGAATCCGTCCTTCACCGAACGCTCGACCACCACGCCGACGCTCGCCGTGTTCCTGCCGGACTCCTCGATCGTCATCGGGATCAGCCAGTACCACGCGTCCTCGGCCGCCACGATCTCCGTGTTGCCGGCCCGTTCCGCCTCCGGCAACCGCACGTTCTCATAGTGCGCAAACACCGACACTTTCGTCATCCCCGGCACCGGCTTCCGCATCCCGAGCTTCCGGCCCAGAAAGCTCCGCATCCCGCTGCAGTCGAGCACGACCCGGGCACGCTCCGTGCCCGTCCTGCCCCCCTCGTCCCGCCACGCGACCTCCACCCCCTCCCGTCCGCGGAACTCCACCTCCGTCACGCGCACCCCCTCCCGGATCTCCGCCCCCGCCGACCGCGCATGCTCCATCGCAATCCTGTCGAACTCCGCCCGGTCCACCTGGATCGCCCGGTGCAGGTTCGCGGGAAGGTACCGCGCAAACCAGAACTTCACCTCCTTCGACCCGTCCGCGATCAGGAAGTCCGCCCCGCCCTTCCGCGCAAACGACGTCCCCTCCAGCCTCTCCCACAGCCCCAGCCGCTTCCAGAGATCGACCGCCGCGGGCAGCATCGACTCGCCGACATGAAATCGCGGAAATCGCGCCGACTCGAAGGCCAGCACGTCCCGACCCGCGCGCGCCAGCACCGTGGCCGCGGCCGTCCCCGCAGGCCCCGCTCCGATGATCACGCAGTCCCGCATCGCCACCCGCTCAGGCCCCTGCCCCCTCGTCCCCCTCGCCCCCGTCGTCCAGCCCGAATTTCAGGCACTTGCGGTACAGCGTCTTCCGGTCGATCCCCAGGATCTCCGCGGCCGCCTGCTTGTTTCCCTTCGTCGCCAGCAGCACCTGCCGGATGTACTCCTTCTCCCGCTCCTCCAGCGTCACGAGAGGCCCCGTCTCCGCCGCAGGCCCCTCCCGGCGCGGCATCGTGACCAGCTGGAAGTCGTCCGCAGTCAGGACCGGCCGCCCCGACAGCGCCACGCCGCTCTCGATCACGTGCGCCAGCTCCCGGATGTTCCCGGGCCAGCTGTGCGCCTGCAGCCGCGCAACCCCGTCCGGATGCACGCTCAGCCGCTTCCCCAGCCGTTCACTGCTCAGCGTGACGAAATGATCCACCAGCAGCGGAATGTCCTCGTTGCGCTCGCGCAGCGGAGGGACGTGGATCGTCACCACGTTCAGCCGGTAATAGAGGTCGTCCCGCATCTCCCGCCGGCTCACCATCTCCTTGAGGTCCTTATTGGAGGCGCTGATGATCCGGACATCGACCCGGATCACCTCGTTCGAGCCGACCGGCTTCACCTCGCCGTCCTCGATCGCCCGCAGCAGCTTGGACTGGAGCGCGGGGGAGGTGTCGCCGATTTCGTCGAGAAAGAGAGTCCCGCCGGTGGCCTCCTCGAAAAGCCCGATTCGGTCACCCGTCGACCCGGTGAACGATCCCCGCTTGTGGCCGAACAGTTCGCTCTCGAGGAGCGTCTCCGTCAGCGCGCTGCAGTTCACGGTCAGGAACGGCTTTCCTGCGCGCGGCGAGTTGGCGTGGATCGCCCGTGCGATCAGCGACTTCCCGGTCCCGCTCTCGCCCTGGAGAAGCACGGTGGACGGCGACTCCGCGGCGCGGGCGATCATGCGGTAGATCTCCAGCATCGGCTTGGACCTGCCGATCAGCGCCTGGAGCGAAGCGCGCGCCTCATCCTGGCGGCCGACGCGCACCTGACGCACCAGCCGGCGCTGCTCCAGGGCCTTTTCGATCGAGCGACGGAGTTCGTCGTACTTGAAGGGCTTGGTCACGTACTCGTAGGCCCCGGCCTTGTACGCGTCGAGCGCCGTGTCGCTTCCCGCGTATCCCGTCATCAGGATCACCACCGCGTCGGGAACCGTGGCGCGCACCTTTTTCAGCACGTCGAGGCCGCTGGCGGTCCCCATCCGGATGTCGCTGACCACGACCTCGTGCGGATTCGCGACGAACAGGCGGATCGCCTCCTCGCCGCTCCCCGCCGTCTCGACCGTGTACCCCCAGCGTGAGATATTCTCCGCGACGATCTCGCGATTGTCCCTGTCGTCATCGACCACCAGCACGCGTACCATCGTTCACCCTCGCCAGTTGAGGAACCCGGACACGCGCGGCGGCCGGGGCCGGCCGCGGACGGGGGTTACCGTAATGCCGCGGGCGGCCCGAGTCCATGTTCTCCGGGTCTCCCCGGTCATCGCGCGACGGGCATCGGCGCAGCCTCGCCGCCGTTTTCCACGGAGACCTCCGGAGGAAACTTCACGGTGAACCAGGTCCCACGGCCGGGGGAACTCTGGACATCGACCGAGCCATGGTGCGCCTTGACGATCTCCCGGCAGATCGCCAGCCCGAGGCCCGTGCCCTTCCCCGGAGACTTCGTCGTGAAGAACGGGTCGAAAATCTTCTGGATGTCCCCGTCCGGCACCCCCGCGCCGGAATCCCGCACCTGCAGGCAGACCTGCCCGTCCTGATGCGTCGTCAGAAGGTCGAGCGACCCTCCCCCCGGCATCGCGTCCAGCGCGTTGTTCACCAGGTTCATCAGCACCTGCTCCAGCTGTCCGGGATCGCCCGACACGCGCGGAAGCCCCGTCGAGAGACTCATCCGGATCGCAACCTTCCGCGCCGTCACCGACGGCGTCACCAGCGAGACGATCCCCTGCGCCAGCGCGTTGAGGTCAACGGACACGAAGCGCGGCGCCGGCGCCCGGAGCTGGTGCAGCGTCTTCTGGATGATCCCGCTCAGTCGCTCGATCTGCCCCCCGATCAGCTTGAGCCGCTTCGACACGTCCGCCGGCAGCCCCGCCTCGTCGGTGAGCAGCAGCTCGATGTGGCCGCTCATCGCATTGAGCGGGGTGCCGAGCTCGTGCGCCATGCTGCCGGCGAGCTGCCCCAGCGACGCCAGCCGCTGCTGCTCGGAGAGTTCCCTCTGGATTCCGAAGAGGCGGTCGTTCGCCCTCCGCAGCTCGTCGTTCCGGCGTTCCAGCTCGCCGGTCGCCAGCTGGACTTTCTTCTTGAGCTGCTCGTTGAACCCGCGGATCTGGTCCAGCAGCGTGCGGTTCTCCTGCACCATGCTGTTGTAGATCAGCGCCAGCTGCGCGACCTCTCCGCTCGCCCCGCCCTGGGCGATCGGCTCCAGATCCCCCGCCTTCCCGCGCGTCATCGCCCCGATCAGGCGCTGGATGGGCTGCGAAACCGCCTGCTGGATGTAGAAGAACAGCGACCCCAGGACCAGCGCCATGATCCCGATCATGACGATCAGGAACGCCCGCGCCGATGTCGCCCGCGGCGGCGGGGGAGGGAGCTCGAACCTCGCAACCGCCACCACACCCGGCTCCACCCCCTCCACGGTGGCCGCCGGCACCCGGCCGAGGAGGGGTAGGGACACGGTGGAGGTCCGCCCGTCCGCAGGAACCGGGACCTGGCCTGTCGCGAACGCCTGCGCGTCGGTCGGCCCCCACTCCTGCGAACTCTCCCCGCTTCGCAGCCACGGGCGCAGCACCCGCCCCTCACCGCTCTCGGCGCGGACGGCGAGGAAGATGGTCAGTCCGCGCAGGCTGTGGGCGACGGTCACGGATTCGATCTCCTCCTGGAGCTGTTTCCGAAGCGGCTCCCAGTCTTTGACGGGCTGGTCCTGCGCCTTCCGGAGCGCCGCCGCCATCGCATTCGCGGACTCCGCCGCCGCGGCCTTCTCGCGCACGCGCAGCAGGCGCTCGCGCACATCCAGAGCCCAGCGCGACAGCGCCGTGGCATGCGCCAGGGGGCGCGTCGTGCGGTCGGTGGCAGGGAAGACCAGCCTCGCGACGAACCGGTGCTCCCCGGCTTCCAGGGGGAGGGACACCTGCATCAGGATCAGCGCGTGCATGTCCCCGGGGGTCAGGAGGCTCGCGACGGGAACACGCGAGCGCGCCGCGGCGGTCAGCTCCGAGTCGGGGGCGGGATCGACCGCGCCGACGCGGGAAAGCAACCTCAGCGCCGGCGACGCCGTTTTCGAGGTGTCCACGAACAGCGCCGCCGACTGCAGGTCCAGCGCCTTCACGACTCCGGGAAATTCCCCCTGGAGCTCGGCCTGGAGTACCCCGGCGTCCAGTTCCGTATCCTCCCCGACGACGAATGTCTCCGCCTGCGCGAGCTGCGCCGACCGGAGCTTCCGGTCGAACCAGGTGGACACGCCGATCGAGGCATTCGTCCGCCGGAGGAGCCACTCCCGCTCCCGTTCCCGCTCCCCGCCTTCCAGCGATGTCTGCCCCGCGACGTAGATCAGCAGCGGGACCACCGCCAGGAATGCGAGAAACGACACCGTCAGCCGAAGCCCGATCGGGCGGCGTTTCGTGGCGGGGCCGGTCACGCTCACTGTCATGCCCTCAATCTACTCTTTTTCCGCCCCCAAATCCGGCGCAGGCGGAGGGCGGGGGACCATGAAAAAGGGGCCCCCGTGCTCGCCGCACGGAGACCCCTGTGGATGGTCCGGGCCGCCCTCTACTTCTTCTTCGGCTCCTTCGAGAGGATTTCCTTCTCCAGCGCGTCCCACATCTCCGTCATGCCGAACTTGTTCTCATCCCACCTGGGGTAGTTCGCGCGCATGTCCTTCATCCCGAGGAGTGCGTACTCGAAGTCGTTCTGGCCCCCCTTGTCGAACAGGATCTTGATCACCAGGTACTTCGCGTGCCACCACCCCTCCGTGCTCTTCTCAGACTTGCTGACCACGTTGGAGAAGATCGTGTACGCCTCCTGGAGCGATCCCATCTTGTTGATGTTCTTCTCGGCCAGGCGCATGTAGACATGCCCCAGTTCGGTGTAGGCGACGAAGAGCCACGGCTTGGCCTGCAGGACGGTGTCGTTCAGCGTCCCGCCTGTGTTCCGGACCCGCTCCGCGTCGAGCAGCGCCTCGTACGAGTCGCGCGCACGCTCCCAGTCCTGCGCAAAGTCGAAGCACCAGGCCATCTTCAGCTGCAGCTTGCTCGTGTCCACTCCGGCGTGCCGGTCCATTGCGATCGGTTCGTAGATCCGACCGGCGTCGTTGAAGATCCGGGCGTTCTTGAGCTTGGAAAGGTCGTAACTCGTGAAACTCTTCTTTTCGTCGATCTGGTTGATGATGAGCCCCAGGCCGTAGATCCGGTCGGCGACCCCGAGCGCCTGCTGAACATCCAGCTTCTGCTTGCCGTCGACCGTCGAGATGATCCAGTTCGCGTAGTAGCGGGCGGCAAGCTCCCAGAATTTCAGGGCCTCGGGCGTGATCTGGTCCACCGTGGGGTTCTCGCCGGCGATCTTCTCCGCCTCCAGGTCGCACCGCCGACCGACCATCTGGCACGCTTCAATCGTCTCGCGGGACGCCTTGTGGGAGGACATCAGCCTGTCCGTGTACTCGATCGCCTTCGCCACGTTCCCGGACTCCAGAAACGCCGTCACCTTCTGGCGCCAGACCCGCTTCTGGACTTCCGCAGAAGCGTCGGGCGTGTCGATTTCGTCCAGCACCTTGATCGCCTCGGCATACAGCTGTTTGGCCTCGTGCATCAGGAGGTTTGCGAGCGACTGCTTCGCAAATGCCTCCACCCCCGACCTCTCCCTCTCCTGGCGCTCATCCTTCGGCGGGTTGGCCTTGACGTACGTGAAATACTTCTCGAAGGCCGCCTGCGACCGGTCGAATTTCTTCTTCGTCTCGTCCGTCTTCTTCCCGTTCGACCAGTCGGTCCGGGCAAGATCGAAGAAGCACTTTCCGGCCATGACCATCGCCCGCTCGTAGTAGGTCGCATCCACCGGCACCTTTTCGTACTGCTTTGCGGCCTCCTCGAAGTTCCCCTTTTCATAGGCGGCGTCCGCGACCAGGAACTGGGCGTTCTTCGAGAAGGAGCTGTTCGGCCACTTGCCCGTCAGCAGCTTCAGGTTGTCCGTGACCTGGTCTTTCTCCCAGGACTGCTCGCCGCCGATCCGGCTGGCGATCCGGTTCCATGTCTGGGCGGCGCGGAACGCGGCCTCGTCGGCCTTCGCGTACTTCTGGTGCTCCCGCGCGATCGCCTCGTAGCAGATCACCGCGTCGTACGTGCGTTGCAGCTCCTCGTAGATCGCGGCCATTTTCCAGAGCAGATCCGGCACGGGTTCCATCTGGTCGGAGGCCTCCGCGGCGGCGACGCCGCCCTGAAGGGCCCGGATGGCGCCGAACAGGTCCCCGCGGTCCAGCGCCGCCTCGTAGCGGATCAGGTAGGCCTGGATGTTTCCTCCGCCCGAAGACCAGGACGCGATTTTCGAGCGGACGAGCATCTTGAGCCCCTCCGTCGGCGCCTTCTTGTAGAGATCCTGGCCGAGCTTCTCCGCCTTCTCCTTGTCCCCCAGCCCCATCAGCGCCTCGCCCTTCAGCAGGAGCGCCGCGATTCCCAGGCGCTCCTTCCAGGCGGCTTCCTTGAGGAGGGCGGCCATCTCATCCACGGTCTGGATCGCCTCGGCGAATTTCTTCTCCTCGTTCTGCGTCTGGGCCTTGTAGTAGTACCCGGTCATGATGATGTCGCGGGCGTCGTCGGGCAGCGGGCCGTCCTTGAAGTACTCCTTGAGACTGACCGCGAAGTCGAACCGCTGGTACGCGGCCGAGAACTCGCTCAGTTCCTTGTGGGTGAGCGCCCAGAAAATCGCCGACTCGTAGGCCTTCATCCGGTCCTGGTAGTCGAGTTCGAAGTCCATGAACCCGGTGACGGCCTTCTTGGCCATCTCGATCTTCTCCTTCGAGCCGGAGTCGAAGATCTGGCAGTGGGCGTACTGCGTCCGCGGGACGTTGTAGGTCGCGTCCATGAGGGCGTACAGGATGTTGTCGTACTCGGTCTGCTGGGCCGCGTTGAGCTCTCCCTGATTGGCGGTCTCGAACTTGTCCTTGATGTCGCGGTACTCCTGGATGAGCCCCTCGAAGTAGGACGCGGCCTCCTTGTAGAGCTTGTCTCCGGCGTTCAGGAACTCCTTCTTGGCGTCGCCGCTGGCCTTCTTCATTTCCGAGGTCATCTCGTCGCCCTTCTGGCGAAGCAGCAGCCCGATCGTGAACTTCGCCTCAGGGGACCGGGGGTGGACCGGGTTGTTCTTGATGAAGTCACGGAGCGTCTCGACCGCCTTGTCGAGTTGCTCCTGCTTGAGTTTCGCGTCGTCGGTCTGGGTGGCGGCCTTCGCGAAAATCTCGGCCTGGATCATCTGGATCCCGGCCTTGTCTTCCGCGCTCGTCTTCGGGTCGCTCTCCAGTTTCCGGCAGTACTCGGTCGCGAGGTCGACGTAGCCGGCGCGCACCAGCGCGCGCGCGAAATCGACGTCGTCCCCCTTGGCCCATCCCGGGGTGACGATCGCGGAGAGGGTCAGGGCCGCGCCGGCGATGAGTGATCGGGCAATGTTCTTCATGGTCGGATCTCCGAGTGGCGGGCAGGGAAGTACCGGACGGCATGTCTTACCAGAACGAAAGTGCTCTGACAAAGGTTCGGAAAGCCGGGATCTTCCTCATGGAAATGAAACAGGGGGCCCGGTTTCCCGGACCCCCTGTGATCGGTGTCAGGACTGCATCACTTCCGCTTGCTGCCGCCGAAGGCGTTCTCGTAGCGGTAGTACACCTCGAGCGTCAGGACGTTGATCGCGGTCGTGTAGACCCGGCCGCCCTCGAAGCCCCACCGGTCGACGTCCACGTCCCAGGATCCGTCCTGGCAGCCGTCCTTCTTGGTCTTCTGGGTCGGGACGATCGCGTTCTTCATCGCCTCGTTCCAGCCCTTCCAGTACTTGCCGTCCGGCCCGTCGTACTGGAACAGCGCCAGCGAACCGTAGTACCAGTAGTAGTAGTCGATCTTCTTGCCGCTGTACTGCGGGAGATCGGCGACCAGAAGCTTCGCGCCGCCCTCGAGGGCCGGGTCGCTCTTGTTGTGGTCGATGAACGTCCGGCAGAGCATGCCGACCGCGGTCAGCGCTTCGTGCCCGTCCCAGTCCTCGTTCTTGCCCGGGACGACGACTTTGCCCGTGCCCTTCGCCGTGTACCCGACCTTGTAGTACGCCTCGTCCGTGCACTCCATGATGAAGGCCTTCGCCCCGTCGAAGCCGACCCGGCCGACCTGCAGACCGGAGATCTCGGCGGACTTGAGGGCCATCACGCACCAGCCGGTGACGGACGTGTCGTTCTCATTGCACAGCTTGCTGTAGCGCCAGGCCTTGTACGGGTTCTGAGCGGCCAGCAGGAAGTCGATCCCCTTCTGCGCCGGCTCCTTGAAGATGCTGGCGTTGGTCAGGCCGTACGCCTCGGCCATGGCCAGTGCTGCGATCGAGTGGTTGTACATGTACTTG